>JBJFFW010000095.1:0-5518 GCA_051892075.1 Lachnospirales bacterium | reverse complement strand
AACCAATGAAAAATGCAAATACAGCAGCTACAATACCACCTAAAATTAAAGCAACAAAAAACGGTGCGCTAAGATTCGCCATAAAATCTGAAATAGGCACAATTTTATAAATAGAAATTTTATCTGAAGCTGATACAGTTAAAAATGCTGTAACATAAGCACCAATAGCCATAAATCCCGGCTGACCTAAAGAAAACAAGCCTGTAAAACCATTTACCATATTCATAGATAAAGCACAAATTGCATAAATACAGCAAGTTTTAAAAATTCTCTGGTTATAAGCACCAAAGCCCTTGCCTTCTTCTGCCCAAATAAGGAAGCCTACCATAAGAGCTATGGCAATAATATTTAAAATCAAATTTCTTTTCTTCATTTTTTTCATTACTCAGCACCTCCTTAAACCTTCTCGGCAATTTTTTCGCCGATAAGACCGTTTGGTCTGAATAAAAGAATAACAATAAGAATAATGAAAGAGAAAATATCCTTATAAGCAGAAATTGATGGGAAGAAGGTTACAGCCATAACCTCTACAAAACCAAGAATTATACCACCTATAACAGCACCCTTTACATTACCAATACCACCAATAACAGCAGCAATAAAGCACTTTAAGCCAGGCATAACACCAACAAGAGGTGAAATCTGAGGATATTTCATACCCCACAAAATAGCACCTACGGCAGCAATAGCTGAACCTACAGCAAAAGTAGCTGAAATAGTCTTATTTACATTAATACCCATAAGTTTTGCTGTTTCAAGGTCCTTTGATACAGCACGCATAGCCATACCAATTTTAGTCTTGTTAATAAGAAGTAAAAGTACAGCCATAATTACAAATGTTGCAACAGGCACAACTATAGCCAATCTCTGAAGTCTTACAGAGCCAATTTGAATCATATCCACAAAAAACGGAATTTGAGGGAAAGTCTTAGGCTTACCTGTAAATAAAACAGTAGCTAAATTTTCAAGGAAATAAGATATACCTATTGCTGACATAAGCATAGAAATTTTAGGAGCATTTTGCGCTCTCAAAGTAGAATATGCCACCTTTTCAACACCCATACCAAGTATAGCTGTTAAAATAATAGTAGCAATAAAGCTTAAAATCCACATATTAAAATCAGAGGCAATAGTAAAAAATGCAATATACATTGCCATCATAAAAATATCACCATGGGCGAAGTTTATAAGTCTTAAAATACCGTAAACCATAGTATAACCTACAGCAACAAGAGCAAACAAACTTCCAAGTAAAAGACCGTTACAAATCTGCTGCATTAATACTGCAAAATCAGGTATTACAAGCATCTAATCACACCTTTCCTAAATAATAATTTCTTAGATATTTCAAAATCTCCTTCCAGCCATCTTTTGAAATACCTAAGAAAAAAATAAAACAACAGTAACAGACAACAGGCTCTCGCCCATTATCTGTTACCATAAAAATATTTCAAATTAAATTATAATTATTCAACTGTAATTTCATCACAGTATACAAACTTGCCGCCTTCAACTTTCTTAATTACAGCAGCCTTAGTAGGGTCACCGTTTTCATCAAACTTAACAGGACCAGTTACACCAACAAAATCACTTGCTGCAATAGCATCTCTGATTGTTGCAGGGTCAGTAGAATTGCAAGCTTCAATAGCATCACAAATAAGGTTATAAGCATCGTAACCAAGAGCAGTTTCACTTGATGGGTCCTTGCCATCATTATTATTTCTGTAGTTTTCTACAAATTCCTTAGTTAAAGGAGATAACTCTGAATTAGGGTCAAAGAAAGCTGAGAACATAATGCCTTCGCCTTCAGCACCGGCTATATCAATAAGTTCCTGTACTTCGTATGTATCGCCACCAAGCATCTGAGCTGTAACACCAGCCTGTCTTGCCTGCTTAATAAACATAGCAGCTTCAGTAAAGTTACCAGGTACAAAGTAAATATCAGGGTTGTTAGCCTTTAAAGCTGTAATCTGAGCATTAAAGTCCTGGTCGCCTGTCTGGTAAGCAGCCTCATAAACTGTACCACCAAGTTCTTCAAAAGCTTCCTTGAAATACTGAGCAAGACCTACAGAGTAGTCATTACCCTGTTCTGTAGTAACAGCAGCAGTCTTAGCACCTAATTTCTTAAATGCGTAGTTAGCCATTGCTGTACCCTGATATGGGTCAATAAAGCAAACTCTGAAATAATTATCATTACCTTCTGTAACAGCAGGGTTAGTACAACTAGCACCTACACAGGCAACGCTACCATTTCTAATAACATCATAAGCACCAAGAGATGGTGTAGAAGAATAAGAACCGATAATAGCAGCTACTTCATCTTCTTCAATAAGCTTAGTAACAGCATTGGCAGCCTCTACCTTATCACTCTTGTTATCAGCTACAACAAGCTCTACATTATAAGGCTTACCATCAATAGTTACAGTAGGTCTTTCCTTATTTGCAAGCTGAATACCCTCAAGCTGAATAGCACCGCCGGCAGCCATATTACCAGTAATAGGCTGGAAAGTACCAATCTTAATAGTATCTCCACTACTAGATGCACTTTCACCTGTGCTGCTGCTACCACAACCTGTAAGTAAGCAAGTTACAGTCATACATAAAGTTAAGACTGTTGCTAAAATTTTCTTCTTCATTTTAAGTCACTCCTTCTGGATTTTTAAAAAAATAGGGACACGAAAAACCCATCGTGTCCTCCTCGACAATACCTATTATAAATTTCACTTTGACTTTTGTCAATAGAAAACCTGCATTTTTATAAAAAATTTGTATTTTGTACCACGCACACCTGTCCGTAGAGCAAAAACTTGTGCTATTTTTACAAAAATAAAAGCCATATTTAAAATTTTTAAAATTTAATATTAATTATAAGTACCTGCATAATTATTAAGACCTAAATTTTGACATTTATACAACACACATTATCTGCCAATAAAACCTAAACAATACTCGATAAATTCAAGCATATTTGTCTGTTTAATATTTTTAATTTTGGAAGCAAACTCCTTAACTTCCCCTATTGTTCCAGAATTCATAGGTCCAGAGTTTATAGGAAAAATCTTGCTATAATAATCTCCCTTTTCATTATCTTTGATTCTTTTTGCCATTATATTTGCCTTAATCATGACATCCTCTAATTTTTCAATATTATATATTGGTACTATGTATGGATACAATATATGCTCTTTAAACATACTGCCAGAAATATATTCTTGTTTTGCTTTATCCGAACAATCATCCGTATCCATAATAATAAATAGCTTAAAATTCAACAACTCTTTCCTTTTCCTATCATATTCTATGTTATACTCATCTGCAAACTTTTTCAAATTTGTAAAAGGTTTTTTATTTAAAAAATCCATTAGTCCATTTATTTGTATACTGCTTTTACCTTTATTTTTAGCTATTGGTTTGACAGGCAAATGTAAATTTGTATAAATATATTTTACAAGATAAAGCTCTGATTTTCCATGAACAACAACAGCGCATTTTGTATAGTTAAGAGCCGATACACCCATGCTATTCTCCTCCCTCACTATCTTCTCCACCGTTTTTAAGTTCATTAATTATTAAATCATAGTATATTGTATCAACAATAGGTATTCCTCCAAACATACCCTTAAGATACATTATTCTTTTATTATTACTTCCTTGTATCCTTTGAAACTCATCTAAACATTTTACACATTTATTACCTAAATAGTCCACAGTTATAACATAAGCTGACTTAGCATCTATTGATTCTAAGATATAGGTATTATGAGTTGTTATTATAAGTTGACCTGTTATATCATCTATCATTGAGTCCAATATATTTTTTAACAGCAAATCATGTATACCGTCATCAATTTCATCATATACAACTACAACACCACAAAAAACTCCCAACAAAGAACGAATTATATCTAAAATATGTTGAGTACCCGCTGATTCTTTTTCAAAATCTAATGTCCTAATCTTACCTCCAATCATTTTTTTGACAAATAATTTATAGGTAATATTATCCCTAGAATATGTTTTTTTATAATAAACACTTTTTATATCTGCATAAGCTTGAGTAAAAAAATCATTTAATATTTTTTCTGAAGTTAAAACAATATTTTCATACTTTACATTTATTTTACCCTCTTTTAAATTATCCAAAATCGGATATGCTTTTTGAGAAGCCACTTCTGTTCCAGAAAAGGATGTTTTCTTATAATGTATAAACATTTCCTGAAGCATATCCAATAAATCAAAAACATAATCTAAATAATTCTCTTTAATGTAGTTTTCATTTTTTTCTTTTCTTTCTTTATTTAGAACGCTTAAAAATGTATGTTTTCCCCAGAACTTTTCTATTTCATTTACCATTTCTTCTTTTACAACGATTGATGAAAAGAGTTTTGTGGAAAAACTTGATACTATATTTCCATTTTCATTCTTAATTTCAAATAATACTCCCCTTTGTTTTCCTGTATAATAATATAATTTTTCATATAAAAATCTATCTGAAAAACTCATTATATAGTATCCATCATGACCATTTATCTCAAATCCATACTCAACAGTAGTAGGTTCCTCACAATCTATTAATCTACAGCTTTCAATTCTATATAAAATATCATTTGCATTTAATAGTGCATCTAAAATTTGCTTTGATATCGCATGTTCTTTGGCAAGCGCTAAAACTTTGTCCATGTTATCAATAACAGTAAAAGATTCTATGCTATTTCTCAATAAGTTAATACTGTTTACAAAATTTGATTTTCCACTTCCATTTTCACCATATATGGAAATGAATTTTTTTGTTTTTTTGCCACTTTTAAAATTAAAAACTGCATCTTTAAAAGACATAAAATTTTTTAACTTAACATAAGTAAGCATATTATCACCCCTTAATCATTTTATCATTATTCCACAATAAAATCAAGAAAAATTGTTGCTTTTTATAACATTTTATTCAAAGTTTTGTAAATTATTCACAAAACTTTGATTTTCATAAAAAAAGCACCATAACTTCACAAATTATGGTGCTTTAAAAATTTACTTCTTTTTACTTTTCTTAGCTAACTTAGCCTTTTCTTTCTTTTCTTTTTCAATAGTTCTCATTTCTGAAGCAGTCTTTAAACCTGCCATACCTACAACATAAAGTCCTGAAATATCAATTTTAACACTTTTTTTAACAGGCAACGCATTATAAAGATTTTTATCGGCAGCAATTAAAGTAACAATCTGAGGTCCTATTTTAGCCTTAACAAAGTTCATTTTTATATACTTAGCTCTCTTTGGAATTTGCTCTATAACAGCTTTAGGCATACTAACATTTGTAATTTTATCACGCTTTTTATCTATAATATATGCTGTCTGAGTCATTCTATACTGTTCCATCATCTCATTTTGAGCGCTCATTTTCTTAGCTGCCCACTTATTAAGAGAATAAAGAGCAAATACAATAATGGCAATTACAACAACGGCAATTAATAATATATCTGTCCAGCCCATATTAAGCCTCCTTTCTCTAAATGTAAAAAACTAC
>JBJFFW010000094.1:0-24706 GCA_051892075.1 Lachnospirales bacterium | reverse complement strand
CACAGTTACCAGTAATTCTTCTAGGAAGAATTTTACCTCTTTCAGAGATAAATCTGCGTAACTTAGCTACATCCTTGTAATCGATAGAAGTTGCCTTATCTACACAGAAAGCACATACTTTCTTCTTTCTTCTGCCACGCTTTTTATTAATCATACTAAAAGACCTCCTTACTTAAAATTCAATTAAAATGGTAAATCCTCGTCATCTGTACTATCGTCAATACTATAGAAGCCTTCAGGCTGAGAATTTGCCTGCTGAGGAGCAGGAGAGGAAACATTGTTAAAGCTTGGAGCAGAACCCATACCGGCTTCTCTTTCAGCTTTACTTTCCACAAACTCAAAATCCTCAACAACTATATCAGTTGTATATCTCTTATTACCACTCTTATCAGTGTACTCACCAGTCTGTATTCTACCTGTAACAGCAATTCTGTTACCCTTTTTAAAATACTGACCAATAGTTTCGCCTCTCTTACCAAAACAAACACAATTTAAGAAATCAACAGTTTTTTCATTTTCTCCGTTGTTTCTTGAAAATGGTCTGTCAACTGCAACAGCAAATCTGGTAATTGCTAAAGGCTCAGCACTCTGAGTGTATCTAACTTCGGGATCTCTTGCTAAACGACCGATTAAAATAACCTTGTTCATTAAAAATCCCTCCTAATTAAGCTTCTTCCTGACTAACGATTAAGTAACGAAGAACATTTTCTCTGATTCTCATTCTTCTTTCAAGTTCAGCAGGAGCAGTTGGCTCAGCACTGAAAGTGATGAAGCTGAAGAAACCTTCGTTTACCTTGTTAATTTCATAAGCAAGTCTACGCTTACCCCACTCGTCAACATTTTCTACAGTACCGCCAAATCTCTCAATAAGAGCCTTAACAGCTTCCTTTTCTGCGTTTAATGCTTCCTCGTCTAATAATGGGGAAATAACTAAAGCTAATTCATACTTTTTCATTTTTCGCACCTCCTTTTGGACTTTGGCCCTTGCACTATTGCAAGAGCAAGGATATGTGTTTTACACACAAAGGGTATTCTAACATAATTAAATATAAATGTCAAGAACTTTTTGTTGAATTTATTTATTTTCTGTGTTATTATTGTAGTAACAAAGGTGCGTTATTGGCACCTGTATTTTGTTTGGAGGGATTTTTTTATGACAATAAACGATGCTCTTGATATGCTCCTTAAAAAGGCTTTAGAAAACGAAAATTTAAAAAAGAAACTTATTGAAACAGAAAATGCTGATGACCCTGTAGCTGAATTTTGTAAAATTTCCTGTGAAGAAGGAATTGAAATTACAGAAGGGGACTTATTTGCCTTAAATGAAATTATGCTTAGTAATCTCCTAAAAAGCACAAATGGTGGTGCTACCTACCCTATTGAGGACTGGGCAGATACTTATGAACAGTTTATTTGTTCCCTTAAAATAGGATAAGTTGACGATAATTTTATTTTATGTTATACTTTTAATGAGGCGATTTTTATGATTAATAATATAGAAGATATTGTAATGGAGGCTCTTTGCAAAAATAACCTTACTATAGCTACAGCAGAAAGCTGCACAGGTGGAATGGTATCTGCAAGGCTTATTAACTATGCAGGTGCGTCAGGTGCTTTTATAAATGGTATGTGTACCTATACAAACGAGAGTAAGTCCAGATTATTGGACATTAATCCTGATATTATAGCTACACATGGGGCAGTTAGCAAGGAAACGGCAGAGGCTATGTGTGTGGGTGTTGCAAAGGTAAGTAATGCTGATATTGGCTTATCCACTACAGGTGTGGCAGGTCCAGGTGGAGGAACTATCAAAAAACCTGTGGGACTTGTGTATATAGGAGTTTCATTTAAAGGTGTTCCATATATTAAAAGGCTTATGCTAAAAGGAAGCAGAAACGAAATTAGAAAAGAAGCAACCTATGAGGTTATAAAGCTGCTTTACGATATATTAATTGAAAAGGAGATTACAAATGGCTAAAGCAACTAAAAAGACAGATTTATTTGATAAAAGTGCAGGCAAAGAGGCTGCACTTAAAACGGCAATTTCACAAATAGAAAAATCCTTTGGTAAAGGTTCTATTATGAAACTTGGTGAAAATGTTACAGATACAGGTGTTGAGGTAGTGCCTACAGGTGCATTGTCTGTAGACCTTGCCCTTGGTGTAGGCGGTTTGCCAAAGGGAAGAATTATTGAAATATACGGACCTGAAAGTGGCGGTAAAACTACTTTTACTCTCCATGTTATAGCACAGGTGCAGAAAATGGGAGGTATTGCAGCCTTTGTTGATGCTGAACACGCCCTCGACCCAAGCTATGCTAAAAAACTTGGTGTAAATATTGATGAGCTTTATGTTTCTCAGCCTGATGACGGTGAACAGGCTCTTGAAATTACAGAAACTATGGTTAGGTCAGGAGCTATTGATATTGTAGTTGTTGACTCTGTTGCTGCCCTTGTTCCAAAATCTGAAATAGAGGGTGATATGGGTGATGCCACTATGGGTGTGCAAGCAAGACTTATGAGCCAAGCTATGAGAAAGCTTACATCTGTAACAGCTAAAAATAAGTGTATAGTTATATTTATTAATCAGCTTAGAGATAAAATCGGCGGTGCAATGTTTGGTCCATCTGAAACTACTACAGGTGGTAAGGCTCTTAAATTCTATGCTTCTGTAAGAATTGATATAAGAAGAATTGAAACTCTTAAATCCGGTGGAGATGCCATTGGTAACAGAACAAGAGCAAAAATTGTTAAAAACAAGGTTGCTCCTCCATTTAAAACTGCTGAATTTGATATTATGTATGGCAAGGGTATAAGTCATTCAGGTGATGTGCTTGATTTGGCAGTTGACCTTGACATTGTTCAAAAAGGCGGTGCTTGGTATAGCTATAATGGTGACAGAATTGGACAGGGACGAGAAAATGTTAAGAATTTCCTTGACGAAAATCCTGCTTTATGCCTTGAAATTGAAAACAAGGTTCGTGAACATTATGGACTTAGTGCTATTGATATGCCTGTAGCTGTAGAAGAAGTTACAGAAACAGAAGAAATTACAGAAACAGAAGAATAATTTACATAACAAAAGGCTCATTCCAATAAGGTTTGAGCCTTTTGTTTTTTAGCACAGTAAATTTAAGCAACTAAATATATTTTAACATCAGGATTTTCGCTCCAAAGGGGCTTTAATCCTACAAAAACATCATTTTTAAACATTTCACTTTCAAGATATGCCTTTGCATTTTCCTCACTGTCAAAGCCATGAAGAACCTGTATATCCTCCTCTCTTACAAGCAAATCTTTTGTTAATGCTCCCTTAATTTCTTTAAGAAATGGTCCACGATAGTCACTGTAAACCTTTGCAGCAGCAGGGCGATTTTCTTCATTAATTTTCATTGTAATTTCCAAATAAGCTTTTACTTTCATTTTAAATTACCTCCATTTATATTTTACTCTTTTTTTGAGCTGTGATTATAATATCACTTTTACTTAAACTATAAAATATATAAGTTGATTTATTAGTAACTAATAAATTTCATAGTAACTTGACTTTAAAGACTATGCTAATTATAATCTGACTATAGTTAAATAAATTTTTGGAGTTGATAAAATGTATAAGCCTAAATTGGAAAAAGATATTAGATGCCCTCTGGAATATGGTCTTGATGTTTTTGGTGGCAAATGGAAGTCAAGAATAATTTGTGTATTGGCTGAAAAGAAGAAACTCAGATACAGCGAACTAAGAAAGGAAATGACAAATATTACTGATGCAGTTTTGGCTCAATCTTTAAAGGAACTTATTTCAGACAGTATAATAAGTAGAAAGCAATATGATGAAATTCCTCCAAGAGTGGAATATACTCTTACAGATAAAGGTGTATCTGTAGTACCAATTCTTCAAAGTATATGCAAATGGTCTGGAGCATATCACAAAGAGGATAACCAAAATACAATGCTTCAATGCCAAAAATGCGATTATAATAATTAATAGGAGAGATAAAATGAATATTACATATACAGAAGACAAAATTTTCACAGAGAAAGATGTAGAAGAACTTTTTTTATCTGTAAACTGGCTATCCGGAAAATATCCCTCAAGATTATATAAAGCATTATTAAATTCTCAAACAGTTATAACCTGTTGGGATAATAAAAAATTAATAGCACTGGCAAGAGTTATAGACGATAGTGAAATGGTCGCATTTATACATTATGTACTTGTAAATCCAACATATCAGGGTATGGGTATTGCGGGAAATATGATTGAAAGAATAAAAGAAAAATATAAAAATTATCTCTATATTGAACTAATGCCTGAAGAAAGTAAAAATGCTGCCTTTTACGAAAAATTCGGATTTAAAAAATTGCCTGACGGAGTAGCTATGCAAATATGCAACTTATAAAAACAAGGTTGTCGTAAAACTCGACAACCCTGTTTAATCATTCTTCTTCAAAACTTAAAATGCCAATATAAGGAAGACTTCTGTATCTTTCATCATAATCAAGGCCATAGCCTACAATAAATTCATCTGGAATTTTAAAACCTGACCATTTTACATTAACATCAAATTCTCTCCTATCCGGCTTATCAAAAAGAGTACAGATATTAATAGACTTTGGATTTTTTCTTTCAAGATAACCCTGTAAATGGTAAAGAGTTCTTCCACTATCTACAATATCTTCAACAATAAGCACATTTTGTCCTTCAATAGGAGCATCAAGGTCCTTTAAAATTTTAATAGTGCCTGAAGAAACAGTAGATGAACCATAGCTTGATACAGACATAAAATCAAACATAACAGGCAAATCCACATTTTTTGCCAAATCAACCATAAACATAACAGCACCCTTTAAAATACAAATCATTTTAACAGGCTCACCCTTATAGTAATCTGTAACAAGCTTTGAAAGCTCTAAAACCTTATTTTTAATTTCTTCTTCACTTATAAATTCCCTAATTTTTTCAACCTTTGCCATAAATCACTAATCCTCCGTAATAAATAAATACAGCACATTTTTTGTATCAGCAGAAGCCTTGTAATAATCAGAGGTTTTATAATCTTTAACCCATAAAATATCATTACCTATAGCAAGCAAAGGTATATTTTCTCTTGAAAGCCTTGGAATTTTAAGGTCTATAAAAAGTTTTTTAATAGTCTTATTTCCTCCGACTCCCTTTAAAAATATTTTATCCTTTTCTTTTCTGCTTCTCAAAATAAGCTCTCCATTTATTTTATCACAATCAAAGGAATTAGTGTATAAAATTTTGCAATTTTTTGCATTTTCTTTTATTTTTGTTAATAATATATAAAAATTAAATTCTTTTATGTATACTTTATTTTCAAGAGGAATGTTATAACTAAAAGTTTTTGAAATATTATCCTCTTTGTAAAAATATAGGTCATTGTGTTCTTTTATGGCTCTAAGGTTTGAAGGCAGGTTTGCAATTTTTCCGCTTTCACCTTTACATAAAGCTAAAACCGACTCAATATGTTCGTAAGATACATCATGTAAATCCACCAAAAAATCTCTAAAGCCTATTCTTATAACTCTCCTTTGTATAACCTTATGAAAAGTTAAAAGCTTATCAATACTTATTCTGTTTTTACCCGAAAGACAAAAATTATAAGCCTCTAAAGCCTGTAACTCAATAAATTTTTCTTCCTCTCTTAAAATATTTGAAGTTCTATACATTACAGGACTTAAAACCTTGTTAAATCCTTCTTCTATAAGAGGAATAATACTAAGTCTTAATTTATTTCTTGTGTAATTTTCTTCAAGATTAGTTGAGTCAATACAATAATGCAAATTATTTTCTTTGCAGTAATTTTCAATTTCACTTTTTTCACAAGCAATCAACGGTCTTATAATATTACCTCTTACAGGAGATATTCCACACAAACCCTTTAAGCCTGTCCCTCTAAAAAAATTTAAAAGCATAGTTTCACAATTATCATTAATATTATGAGCTACGGCAATTTTGCCCTCTTTTCCTGCCACTTCATTAAATGCCTTATACCTTAATCTTCTTCCCATTTCTTCAGTTGATAAGCCATTTTCCTTTGCAAGTTCTTCACAAGGATATGAAAAAACTTTAACAGGAATATTATATTTTTCACATAACTCCACAACATAGCTCTCATCAGCATAAGCCTCTACTCCCCTTATGTTGTGATTAATATGCACAGCTATAATATCAAGGTCAAAATCAGTCTTAAATGAACACAAAATATCAAGAAGGCAAACTGAATCAGCTCCCCCTGAAACTCCTACAACTATTTTGTCGCCTTTTTTAATCATATTAAATTGTGATATTGTTTTTATAACTTTATCTATCATAGTATCACCGTTTTTAATTTTAACATTTTTTTTAGTTTATGTAAACTAATAAATCTGAGCTGCTAAAATTGTCATATCATCTCTTATTGTATAATGAGAATTTTCTTTAGCCCTTTTTAGAACAATGTTTGCTATGGTTTCAGGAGATTTTTTTGAATTTTTTTCTAAAAGAGTTTTAAGCCATTTTTCATTTCTTAAAACATTTCCTGTAGAGTCTAAAACTCCGTCAGTTACCATTACAATTATATCACCTTTATTTAAAGTAATATTTGTAATATCACAATCAATATCCCCAAGTATTCCCACAGGCAAAGACGATGCCTTTATAAGCTCTACTTTGTTATTTCTTATTATAAAGGTAGAAACTGCTCCTATTTTCACAAATTCAGCATTGCCATTATAACAATCTATTGTGCAAATATCAAGAGTTGAAAAACACTCTTTTTCATTTGCCGCAAGCAATATGGAATTTATAATATCTAATGCCGTTTCCCTATTAAATCCTGCCTCCATAAAATCCTCATACATTTCAATAGATGCGGCACTTTCTTTACTTGCCTCTGTGCCACTACCCATACCATCAGCTAAAGCCAAAAGATATTTACCATCTCCAAGGTCCATATATGTAAAAGAATCACCTGTTATAGGACTTCCATCTCTTTTTATTCCCGTCATAAAAGGTGCAACTCTAAATTTTGGTGCTTGTCTGTAATTTATAATACAGCAATTTTCCCTATTTCTACAATTAAAAGAGGTTTTTATCATTTTTACATCTAAAATTTCGCTTATATGCTCTCCAATTTCCTCTCCGCAGCTATGACAACTGTAACAATGAGGAACACTTACTGAAACTTCATATCCCTTATCCCCTTTTATTGCAACTACACTATTTACACTTGATGCCGTAAGACTTTTAAATATATAATTGCTTAAATCATTATCAATATTAAAGCTTGCCGTAACCTCTTTATTAAGTTCCTCTAAAAGCTCTGAAATTACTCCAAGCTGTCTGCCTATTAAAAGTTTGGATTGTTCTGCTTTTTTAAGCCAAAGTTTATTTAGTCTGTAAAGCTCCACACTTCCCTTTGATAACATATAAATTTCTCCGGACTTTAAACAATTTTCACTTAAAAGTTTATTCCCCTTAACTACTCCCTCTTTAAGCCACACATCAGTTAAAGAAAAAAGCATATTATAAGCCTTATTATCTTTCCAACACTTATCACAAAAAGTACAGCTACTACAAATATTTGATTTTATATTTTCAACAATACTATCTCTTGTTTTTTCTTCCTCAACTTCTTCTATTAAAAGAGATGAGGAGTATGTATCTGAAATATTTGAAAAAATATCGGAGGATTTTTTAAGTCTACCTGCAATTACAATTTTAATATGCTCTAAATTCTCCTTAGATTGTAAAATATTGTAATCAAAAATATTAAATACTCCTACTCTACCCCTTATAATTAAAAACAAAACTACTGCAAGAGCCGTTTCAAAAACTGCCATTATAGCATAATAAAAAGACATATTGCTAAAAAGTGTGTAAACTATCCCTCCTGAAAATACCGATAGCGAAAGTAAAGCTGAAATTTTAAGTTTTGATACCTTTTCTTCCTTTAAACAATAATTAAAAAGTGTCATCATTATAATTGCAAAAATGTAGCGAAACACATTAATTTTATTAGCTACAGTCAAAAGTCCCAATGCTGTAAAAAATGCTACAGTGTTAAATTCCCTTTTTCCAAAAAATGATGTAGTAAAGCCAAGTGCTATAGGATTAAAATCAGAAAAAAATATAACTCTGCCTAAAATAAATCCTATAGCACCAAATACTGTTTTTGAGCTTTTAAGCCATTTTAAAAATTTGTCCCTTGTTTTCATAAGTATAACCTCCATATATGAGATTATAGTTTAGTTTGAAGATTTAATTTGTCGAAGTTAAATTTAAAATTATAAAAAATATATTTTAAATTGTGACAAATGATGTTATACTTATTTTGTGAGGTTGATGAAAATGAAAGTATTATTTGAAAATAAAGATTTGATAATTGTTTATAAAGAAGCAGGTGTTCCTGTTCAAAAGGATAATTCAGGAGTATCCTCTCTTTGTGATATGGTAAAGGAAGAAGTAGCCACAGATGTATTTGTTATTACAAGACTTGACAGACCTGTTGGAGGCATAGTCCTTTTTGGCAAAAATAAGGGGGCTGCTGCTGAACTTTCAAAACTTTTGCAGGATAAAAAAATTACAAAAACTTATTATGCTGTAGTTTGCGGCAAACTTACAGGGGAGGGCGAACTCCAAGACTATATATTTAAAAATCAAAGAGAAAATAAATCCAAAATTGTAAACAAAGGAAATATTGGTGCAAAACTTGCCAAATTAAACTACAAAGCAGTTTTAACAAAGGATAATTTAACCCTTGTTAAAATTAATCTTATTACAGGCAGACACCACCAAATAAGAGTTCAAATGTCAAACTTTGGCTATCCTTTATATGGTGATACAAAATATAACAGTGAATTTTGCCATAAAAGAGGTGTTACTACTGCCCTTTTTGCATCAGAGCTTAATTTTAAATATAAAAATGAAGAAATAAGTGTTAAAATGACTCCCATGGGAGGAGTATTTGATATGTTTTTTAATAACTTTAATTAAACCTCGCCCAGACTTAGTCCCTCTATACAGTTATCATATATAAATTTTTTGATAACTGTATAGTCATTTGTTTCATAAAACTCTATTAACTGTTTTATAAATTCAGACTGTTTTTTAATTGGAATTGATATAATTCCTGAACCTGTTCTTATTAATTCCTTATTTCCAACTAAAGTAGATATTCTTTTATTTCCGTCATAAAACATTTGACTTCTCATACAAAACAGCATAAGAGTAATGGCTCTGTCAGTATTTGATTTAATTTTTAATATTTCAGAAATTTTTTCTTCTATTTCAGAAGCGTTGGGTATAGGTGATATCCAATCTGTCCCACCAACTCCTGTTTCTTCAAGTTTTAATGAGCCCGCATTTATTACGGTATTTTTGCCTACAATTCTGTGTAATTTTTTAATATAGCCTAAATCGAGATTATCACTAATTGTATCTAACAAAAATTCCCAGCCTTTTTTTAAATCATTAACAGCATTTATTTCATCTATAGAGTACCCCTCAACACTCATTCCCTTACAAACCACATAAGTATCAGGAAATGTCATACCTATACCCTCAAGATTAGCACTTTTCCATATACTGTCAACTAAATTTCTTTTAGCAAAAAGTATATTATCTTCTAAAGTCATTTTGAATTTATCTTCCATAATTATTTCCTCATTATTTGCAAATTTCATTATAAATCAATTATCCACTTATTATTTATTTTTGTCAATATTTTTTACAATGTATTTAACATTAATTTAACTTAAAATTAAACATAACTAAATATTAAGATTCCTCTAATTGTTTTCTAATTTTTAAGTAGTATTATACCACCATAGCAAAAATAAAGGCAGGTGAAAGATATGGCAATAGAAGTTTTTAACAGATATGAAAGTAAATTTTTAGTTGATGATGTCACTTATAAAAAAATTATAGGTATTATTAAAGAACATATGGTAGCTGATAAATATAATGTTAAGGGTAAGCCTTACACAATTACAAATATTTATTATGATACTGATGATAATGAACTTATTAGAAAATCCATTGAATCACCAATATACAAGGAGAAGTTAAGGCTTCGTTCCTATGGTGTACCAAACTTAAATTCAAAGGTATTTTTGGAAATAAAGAAAAAGTATAATCATATTGTTAATAAAAGAAGAACTACTCTTACATTAAGCGAAGCTTATGATTTTACTAAAACAAAAATAGAGCCTGAATTTAAGGACTATATGAATAAACAGGTTTTAGATGAAATTACATATTTTTTAGATTTGTATTCTCTTAAACCAAAGCTTTATCTTGCTTATGACAGAATTGCATTTTTTGAAAAAGATAACCCTGACCTTAGAATTTCTTTTGATACAAATATAAGGTCAAGGAGAGAAAATGTTGCTCTTGAAAAAGGTGACTATGGCACAAGGCTTCTTGATTATGGCACACATCTTATGGAAATTAAAACATCAAAGGCAATGCCAATGTGGCTTGTGGATATGTTATCTGAATATAACATAAGAAGAACATCTTTTTCAAAATATGGAACAGAATATAAAAATATATATAAAAATCAGTATCAATTTAAAAAAGTAATATGAGGTGTTATAAATGACGGATTTATTAATAAATTCACTTACTCAATCATCGGGAAGTGATATTTCAGTTGGATTATCTATATTTACAATGTTTTTATCCTTGGTTTTTGGTGGTATAATTGCCCTAACCTACTACATTACAAAAGATGAGGGCACATATCAGAGAAGTTTTGCAATTACTCTTTTAATGCTTCCCATAATATTATCAGTTATAATATTATTTGTAGGAAGTAATATTGCAAGGGCATTTTCTCTTGCAGGAACTTTATCTATAATAAGATTTAGAAGTGCTCCCGGGGACCCTAAGGATATAGGCTATATATTTTTTGATATTGCAGCAGGTTTATCCTGTGGTGTAGGACTTTATTTTTACGGAAGTTTATTTGTGGTTATATTGTGTATTGTGCTTATTATAATAGAAAAAACAAAGGCATTTGGCAAAAAAGCAGAAATGAAACTTCTTAAAATCACAATTCCTGAAGATTTAAACTATGAGGGTGTATTTGACAACATACTTGAAGAATATACTAAAAAATATAAACTTATAAGAATTAAAACAACAGACCTTGGCTCATTATTTGAGCTTGAATATAATGTGGTTATGACCTGTGGCAAAAACCAACAGGAATTTATAAACAAATTAAGATGCAGAAATGGTAATCTGAATATTACCTTAACTATGCTCCCCTCAAATTAGGAAACACTTATTGTTTCCAATTTATACTATAAAATGATGGCTGCTATATCAATAAGATGTAGCAGCCGTCTTTTTAGTAAAAAACATAACTTTCAAATTATTTGTCGGGGAGAAAGTCCCAGACAAACTAATAATTTAAAATTTCAATCTGACACATTTTCATAGTTTCAAGGCTTGCCCTGTGGCTTTCAGGTGTAACCCCCGCACAGCATTTTGCATCAACTTTTATATTAATTTCAGGCATATAAGCCTTTAATAAAATAGCATTTGACACAACACAAATATCTGTGCATAAGCCAATAAGCTCTATTTCAATTTCTTCTTTTTTATTTTCCTCTTTTAAAATTTCACAAAGTTTTAAAGAGCCGAAAGTTTCCTTATCTATAATTTTTGCCCCGCCTAAAGCCTTTTTTACCCTATCATTAATTTGCCAACCAAAACTATCCTTTACACAATGAACTACAGGCAAATTTTTACCCTCATTTGTTTCAAGATAATTTTCAAAATGGGTATCCCTTGTGGCATAAACATTTGATATATCATAGCTTTTTATTTTTTCCACAACATTATCAATTATACCAACAGCTTCCTTTGTACCAAGAGCACCATCTATAAAATCATTTTGCATATCTACAACTACAAGAATTTTTTTCATAAAATCACCTGTTTTTAAAAAATAACTCAATTTCACTCCATTTAGCATTTACAGAGCCTTGACAGAAGAAAGGTTTGCCACCACCTCTGCCATTAAGGGCAGTATTCATTTTTTTAATAAATTCTTTTAAATTACCGTCTTTTTGGCAAACTGCATACTTATAACCCTCATCATCATTTCCAGAAAATACGGCACAAATACCTGTGCAATTATTTTCAAGAAGTAAGTTTGCAAGATTTCTAACTCCATTAGGGTCAAGACCTTTTTCACAAAGTATTACACTATCCTGACCTTTGTATTTTTCAGCAATATTATTTAATTTTTCATTTTGCATTTCAACTAAAGAATATTTTAAACTTTGATTATCTCCCAATACCTTTTCAACAGCCTTTGATGTTTCCATAACCTTGGCTGAAAGGAGATTTGAAATAGCTTTATTTTGCTCCAAAGCCTCTGTTATATATTTAAAGGCTCTCTTTCCACAAAGCATTTCAATTCTTGAACCGCCCTTGTAGGCTTGTACTGAAAACATCTTTATTACTCCAAGCTCCCCACTTCTCTTTACATGAGTACCACAACAAGCACACATATCAGCTCCAGGAAATTCCACAAGTCTTACATCACCCTCAAGCTCTTTTTTGCTTCTGTAATTTATATTTTTAAGCTCATCACCCTTTGCTGAAAAAATATTGCACTCTACATTTTTCCAAACATACTCATTTGCTTTAAGCTCTATTTCCTGTACTTCACTCCAGCTTAACTCTCCGTCAAGGTCAAGAGTAATCATTTCCTCGCCCATGTGAAAGCCTATGTTGTTATAGCCATATTTATTATGGAATAAACCACTTACTATATGCTCTCCTGAATGTTGCTGCATAAGGTCAAATCTTCTGTCCCAATCTATAACACCCTTAACCTTAGTGCCAACTTCAATAGGAGATTTTGTATAATGAATAACATCTTCTCCCTTTTCACATACATAAGTTACCTCTATGTCATTTAATAAGCCAATATCGCAAGGCTGTCCGCCACCTTCCGGATAAAAGGCAGTATCTTTAAGTATAATAGCATAGCCTTTTTTATCCTCACTACAGCTTACAACCTCTGATTCAAATTCTTTAATATAGGCATCTTTATAATATAATCTTGTTAAATCCATTTTATTTTAACTCTCCAATCATTGTTTCTTCGCATTTTATTTCTTTTAAAACCACATTTTTTAATTTATTAGACAAATTCTCATTAGTCTTAACCAAAACCTTTATATAATTTGAAGTATGTCCTTCAAAATATCCCTCTTTATCTGTCGTTTCAAAAAGGACTTCAACTTCTTTTCCAATATAATCCTTTAAAAATTCATAATTTAAGTTGTTACTTACCTCAATCATTTTTGCAGACCTTTCATTTTTAATATCAGGTGCTACTTGGTCAGGCATTTTTTCAGCAGGAGTACCTTTCTTAGGAGAATAAGGAAATACATGAATTTTAGCTAATTTCACCTTTTTTGCAAATTCCATACATTCAATAAAATCTTTCTCTGTTTCCCCGGGAAAACCTACTATTATATCTGTTGTAATTGCAACATCAGAAAAATATTTTCTTAATCTTTTGCAAGCATTAAAATATTCTTCAGAATTATATCTTCTGTTCATTCTCTTTAAAGTTCTGTCGCAGCCACTTTGTAAAGAC
The DNA here is from genome assembly GCA_051892075.1 of Lachnospirales bacterium. Classification (GTDB taxonomy): domain Bacteria; phylum Bacillota; class Clostridia; order Lachnospirales; family CAG-274; genus HGM11788. The sequence goes on along the minus strand of JBJFFW010000094.1, from coordinate 11,077 downwards.
AAATGATAGTGATGACAAACCTTTTTAAGTTTACTCATTCTAATAACAAAATCCTCTGTAATTGCCTTTGGCTCCATTGAGCTAAATCTTATTCTTTCAATTCCATCTATTTGGTGTACCCTTTCAATAATATCAGTTAAAGTTATTCCACCAATATCAAGACCATAGCTTGCAATATGAATACCTGTTAAAACAATTTCTTTAAAGCCATTTTCAGCTAACCTTTTAACCTCTGATATAACATCATCAGGCTTTCTGCTTCTAATAGGACCTCTTGCATAAGGAATAATACAATAGGTGCAAAATCTGTTACAGCCTTCTTGAATTTTAATATAGGCTCTTGTCCTATTTGATAAAGTGTTAATTTTTAAAGGCTCAAATACCTTTTCCCTCATAATATTTGTTACACAGTTTACAACACCAAATTCTGCCTTGTAATTTTCAACAGTATCTACAATAGTTGCCCTGTCTTTAGTACCTATTATAATATTAATACCCTTAATTTCTTCAAGCTCCTTTGGTGCAACTTGGGCATAACAGCCTGTAGCAACTACAATGGAACTTGGATTTTGTCTTTTAGCTCGTCTTATAATCTGACGGGATTTTTTATCACCAAAATTTGTAACAGTACAGGTATTTACAACATAAATATCGGCAAATTCATCAAATTCAACTCTCTCATATCCTCTTTCACAAAAAAGCTCTGCCATAGCTTCAGTATCATACATATTAACCTTACAACCTAAGGTAGTAAATGCAATTTTTTTCATTAATATTCAACTCCATAAATATTTATGTTTCCATTTTACCAAAAATATGTTATATTTAAAAGAGGAAATTTTTTATTTTGGAGGTTTTTATGAATAAATTAAATAATGAAAAACTTATTTCTCTTGTTGTATATAAACTTAAGGATACTCTTTTTAATTTAATGTATGATATTTTGGACAATCCTTTAAGTGAAATTCCTATTGTGCCTGAAAGACTTAAAGATTTTGAAGAAAGAATAAGAAGTTTTTACACTCAAATTTGCGATAATTTAAGTAAGGAAATTAATGATAGGGAGAATTTTATTTCTGCAGTTAATTTACTTGAAAATGATATTGTAAATATGGCTATAGATATAAATAAATATACCTGCGCCAACAATCAGCTTGGTGAATATGTTTTAAGAGAAATGAAGCTTATTGAAGTTAGCAATATTGACGAGAGTGTTCCTCTTAATAACCATGCTATGGTTGAAAAAATAAGCCACTTTTTATCTCATATTGAAGATAATGTAGAGGGTAAATTTGCAAAGGGCGAACTTATTGCAGCTCTGCCTATAAGAATGACTAAGGACAGATACAGAGATTATGTAAAATCTGCCTTTAGCATTATGGCAAAGGAGTTACCTAAAGAATTTGCAAATTCAAGTATGGAAAGATTAAAGGATATGTGTCTTGCAGAGAGCAAAAACCTTTCCTGTGATTTGCCACTTATGGCTGATACCATAAATGAAATTTATAATATTGATACTTCTGAATTTAAAAAAGAAAATATAGAAGAATATCTTAATATTATTGATGATAATATTGCCTCTTTACAGACTATATATACTTGTCTTGGAGTTTTATACAATGATGTTACTTATATTAAAATTCTTTGTGATTTTGTAATAGACGAGGACTTTTTATTTGAAGATGACTTTTTATTAAAGGATTTATATTATTCTGTATGTGATACAATTAAAGATAAAGACGAGAGCCTTGTAGATACAATTTTAGAAAGGGTAAATAATGAAATTGAAAAAAGATTTGAAATGTCAAAGGAACTTGAAGGAGAGATTACAAAAGAAATATCACAAATTAAGGATATTAACGAACTTGATGATAACTGCAAGGTTTCTGTTCAGGTAAATAATGCAATTTCAAATGCTTATTTAAAGGATATTGACGAAAAAATTATGTTAGGTCAAGGTGGAGATAAATCTATTGATGAGCTTTCAGATGAACTTTGTAATTATATTGAAGATGTAACTAAAAATTTACCAAATTCAAGAAGAAAATATATTAAACAAAGATTTTTACAGCATATTCCTTGTCCAATGACAGATAATGAATTTACAGACTATGCCCACTATTCTTTAAGTGGCGTAAATGACAGAAATGTTATTCTTGCAAGCTGTGGAGATATTTTTGATATTACAGATAAGGTTTTAGATAGTAATCATCACCATGATGAAAACTGTGATTGTTCTCATCATCACCACCATCACCACCATGATGAAAATTGTAACTGTGGTCATCATCATTAAAAAAGTAACAAAAATTATAATTTAACATAATTTATATTAAGGCAAGCACCTAACCCCTTTCCTTTGCCTTTGAGGCTATTTTTTTAAAATAGTCTCTTTTTTATTGAAAGTTTGTTCTTATTGTGGTAAAATAAATGTAATTAATAGATTAAAGGTTGTGAAAATATGGCTTATATTAGAAAAGTACAATATTATGAAACTGACAAAATGGGTATAGTTCATCATTCAAATTATATTAGGTGGTTTGAAGAAGCAAGAACTTATTATATGAAAGAAAATGGAATTGACTATAACCTAGTTGAAAAAGAATGTGGACTTATGATGCCAGTTATAGGGGTTAGCTGCAGCTACAAACAGGGAGCAGAATATGATGATGAAGTTAAGATTGAAACTGTAATTTCAGATTTTAACGGTGTTAAACTTACATTTTCATATAAAGTTTTAAAAGAAGATATATTACTTGTGTCCGGCACAAGTACCCATTGTTTTGTAGATATGGCATTTAAGCCTGTAAGTGTTAAGAAAAATAATAAGGATTTATATAATAAAATTTTGGAATTAGTAGAATGACAGAGGTGATGAAAGTGCCTGATGTAAGCTTAGAGGGAATTGTTGAAAAAGTGACTTTTTACAACAGCGATAACGGATATGCTGTTTTTAATGTTACAAGTTTTGATGATATTGATAATGAGATTACCTGTGTTGGCTATGTTCCCGATGTTAAACAGGGTGAAAGTATCAAAATTACAGGTACAAAGGTTTTTCATCAGTTTTACGGAGAGCAGATTAGCGTTGAAATATATGAAAAAACCGAGCCTAAAACAGAAAGAGCTATTCTTTTATATCTTTCAAGTGGTGTTATAAAGGGTGTAGGTCCAAGAATTGGCAAAAAGATTGTTGATAAATTTGGGTGTGACACTCTTAGCATTATGAGCAAAAATCCCGAAAGGCTTGCTGAAATAAGAGGTATTTCAAAGGAAAAGGCAATTAATATAGGTGAAGTTTTTAAAGAACAGGAAGATTTAAGACGAGCTATAATGTTTCTTGGTGGCTATGGTGTTAAGCCAAGCTATGCCCTTAAAATTTATAAAAAATATAAAAGCAGAACTATTGATGTGGTTAGTAAAAATCCTTATTCCCTTGCTGATGATATTACGGGAATTGGCTTTAAAATTGCCGATAATATTGCTGCTAAACTTGGTATTCCTGCCGATTCTAAATTCAGAATAAGAGCAGGAGTAAAATATATGCTAAATTATGCCTCAACAAGTGGTCATGTGTATTTGCCAATGGATATTTTAATAGAAAGAACATCTGAACTTTTAAGTATTACTCCTGAAAAAATTGACAATGAAATGACTTCAATGCACATTGAAAATTATATTTGGATTGAAAGAAGTCCTAATTTTCAGAGAGTATATCTTAATTTCTTTTATTATTCCGAAAGCTATGTTTCAAGACGACTTGTGGAGCTTAGTCAAAATAAAACCGACCAAAATGTATATGAAGATGAAATTGATGCTTTGGAAAATGCCAATAAAATACATTTTGCTCCTCAACAAAGACTTGCCATTACAAAAGCCATGCAAAATGGTGTGCAAATTATTACAGGTGGTCCGGGTACAGGTAAAACTACTATTATAAATGCTATAATTAAGCTTTGCGAGGCTGAAGGCTTAGATGTATCTTTGGCTGCACCAACAGGCAGAGCTGCTAAAAGAATGGAAGAAGCTACAGGCAAAACAGCACAAACCATACATAGACTTCTAGGAGTTGAAAGAGTTACAGAGGACTCAAAACAGCAAAGTTTTGAAAGAAATGAGGAAAATCCTTTGGAAACTGATGTTGTTATAATTGATGAAAGCTCTATGGTTGATATTCTTCTTATGAACAGCTTACTTAAAGCTATTCAAGACGGTACAAGACTTATACTTGTGGGAGATGCTAATCAGCTTCCGTCAGTAGGACCTGGAAATGTACTTAAAGATATTATAAATTCAGGAATAATAAGTGTTGTAAGTCTTACTGAAATTTTTAGACAAGCTAAAGCTAGTGCAATTATTACAAATGCTCACAAAATAAATAACGGCACATATCCTGACCTTACAAAAAAAGACAGCGACTTTTTCTTTATGAAAAGATATAATGTTCAGGAACTTTGTTCTTTAGTTGTAAGTCTTGTAAAAACAAGGCTTCCAAAATATCTTGACTGTGACCCTATTAAGGATATACAAGTTTTATCTCCAATGAGAAAATCCCCTGTGGGAGTTAAAAATCTTAATGCAATATTGCAAGAGGCTCTCAATCCTCCCTCTAAAAACAAGATAGAAAAAGAATTTAGAGGTACAATTTTTAGAGAAGGCGACAAGGTTATGCAAATTAAAAATAACTATAATACCGATTGGAAAATTGTAGAAAAAGGAAGAATTTTAAATGAGGGTACGGGAGTATATAACGGTGATGAGGGTATAATTTCTTATATTGATGAAGAAAATGAATATGTCGAGGTTGTATTTGAAGAAAGTAAAATTGTCCATTATGATTTTACACAGCTTGATGAACTTGAACTAAGCTATGCCGTTACTATTCATAAAAGCCAAGGAAGTGAATATAAGGCAGTTGTAATGCCTATTTTAAGTGGAACTGAAATTTTGTTAACTAGAAATCTACTGTATACAGGCTTAACAAGAGCTAAAAAACTTGCCGTAATATGTGGCTCGCCTGAAATGGTTTATAGAATGGTTGATAACAATAGAGAAATAAACAGATATACTTCTCTTAAATCAAAAATCATTGAATTTAATGAATTTATAAATAATAACTAAGTTACTTGACAAAATTATATTGTTTATATACAATAAAGTTAGTAGAAAGGATATTGTTCTTTCTTTACCTTTCACAATGTAGGGCAATAAACATTGTATGATACAAATATGTTTCTCAATGTACAGCAAAAACATTAATTGATACAAAAACCTTTCACAATGTAGGACAAAAAACATTGTAAAGCCCTATTTTATAGGGTTCATACTGTCAAAAAAGTCCAGTAAAACTGGACTTTTTTGACAGTATGCGGATTAACCTTTGGTTAATCCTTGTGGTTATATAAATGTTTCTATTTAATTGTTTGGTTTACTTAATTTGCTAGGATTGTAATTTCAAATGTAACATAAACCAATTATTTTTAATAAAAAGATATCCTATAATAAATCACACAAGGATTGACCTTGGTCAATCCGACAAAAGTTTTTCCCAGCTTTTTCAAAAAGCTGGTGGGGGTTTGGGTACAAGAACCCCAAGAAATCAACATATTTACATGAATCTTTTAACTATTTTCTTTATTCTGTTTAACCCACCAAAAAAAATATGTCTTAAAGGCATAATATTGACCCAGATAAAAATATATATTTTATAAAAAAGGCTTTTATTAACATCAATTTTTCTGCCCTTTCTATAAATTTCAGTAACAAGACCTACAATTTGGCTATCTTTTACACTTTTTTCAATTACCCATTGGTTATCTCCGCACATACCATAGCTATCATCATAAACTCTTACAACTCTATGAAGTACAAAAGAGCCGTCAGAGCGTCTGTAAAGAGGAAGTTCGTATTTTTTAAGCCTTCTCATTGGCTTTTTTATTACAACTCTATCTCCATGATTACTTATTGTTGGGAGCATACTTGTACCATTGGGATTAAAATTAACAGTTCCACCACTTTCAAGCATTTCAACCATTACATCATAAATTTCAGCCAGTTTTACCTGCTTATCCAAGAAGGTCAGCCCCTTTAAGCTTATTTATAAATTCTTCTATATCACTTTTAGCTGTTTCTCTGTCAATATCATATTCAGATAAGATAGCACTAACCAAATCTTCAACTTCACAGTCATTTTCAAGCCTGTTCCATAAAAAAGCACCAACTTCATTAAGGGAAATTACTCCACTAAAATCCATTGAACCCTCTCCAATAGGTACAACAATATGACTGCCTGCAACTTCTCTTAATAAATATCCATCTTTAATCTTCATATATTAAACCTCCATTTTTATACCATTATAACTTGTAATTACAGCATCTTCACTCATATCAACGCCAATTTTAAAAACTCTTACATTTTTTAAAACTACATCAAGCATATCCAAAAGTTTAATCATCATATCCTTTTGCCTTGGTCTAAAGGTCTGCTCTAAAATAAGAGGAATAGCCTCAGCTACACTAATTTCCTTAACCCAATTATTATTAACTGACCTTTCTAAAAACACAATAGCACCAATAGGCACTCTCATATTAAGATTTTTATCAGTTTTTCCACTCCAAGGAGTGCCGTAAACATAAAGTTCATTATCCACCATTCTAATAGCAGGCTTATCATCATTTATAATTACGGCATTATCCTCACCAAAATATTTTTGCCAAAGCTCTGTATGAGTAGACTTGCCTGTACCTGAATCAGCCGAAAAAAGATAGGCATAACCGTCTTTTACAACACCGCTTGAATGAAGCATAAAACCGTTAAAATGAAGTAAAGCCTCATAAAATGCTGCACCTGTAAAAATATATTCAATATCACTATAGCTTAAATGAGGAGAGTCCTTTTTTATATTTTCAATGTCCTCATCTTTTAACTCTATTGTAACATTTGGCTTATCAAAATCGTATTTATAAGCTTCACATTGTTTAATCATTGTTTCATATTTATATTTAATATTGATATTTATATCAGCAACTCTTAACCTCTCCATTTTACCCTCCTATTTTATAAGCTCCTTAGCAATAGACAGTCTGTTAAAAGGAATCATAAAATAATACCCCTCGGCAAAATCGGAAACCTTAGCCATAATTTCCTTTGCAATTTCTATACCAACCTGTCTGCCCTCCTCCTTTGTCATATCAGGAGAAAATCTATTTATAACCTCATCAGGCACACTAATACCGGCAATTTCATTTTTAATAAAATTAGCATTTCTAAAGCTTACAAGAGGCATTATACCTACTAAAACCTTTGATTTAAGTTTTGATGAAATATATTTTACACTTTTAATATCTTCATCAGAAAAAACAGGCTGAGTTAAGAAAAATCTTGCTCCTGCTTCTTCTTTTTTCAAAGCTCTTTTAACTTCATAATCAATATTTCTTCTGGCATAATTAATTGCTCCCCCATAACAAAGCTTATCACCTGTAAAATTTTCCTCATTCATATCCTTAATATATTCCATAAGCTTAACAGAATCAAAATTAAATACACTTTTAACATTTTCCCTTGATGTATTTGGCACAGGGTCCCCTGTTATAACAAGAAAATTTCTAATATCATTAATATAAGCTCCCAAAAGTGTAGAGCTAATGCTTATGGCATTTCTATCTCTGCAACAAATATGAGGCATTACATTTATTCCTGTTTCCCTCATAACCTTTAAGCTCATAAGAACAGAATCAGCCCTTGTTCTGCCACTAGGAGAGTCAGCAAAGGTTATAATATCCACACCTTTATTTTTAAGATAATTAGCTGTTTCCATTAAGGCATCGCAGTCAGTCCCCTTTGGAGGGTCAAGCTCTACAGCAATTATTTTTTCGCCCTGTTTTTTGTTTTTAAAAAACAAATTATCTTTATTTATACCACTGTCTTTATGATTAGGATTTACTCCTGTAATTCTTCCGGCAGCGTATATATGAAGCCTTGATAAAGCCTCGGTATAAAGAGGGTTTGTACCACAACAGCCACCTATAATATCAGCATAAACTGAAACTTTTTCCATAACAGAAGAAAAATAATCAATATTTCCCAAAAACACAACTCTATCCTGAATTACAGAGGGATAGCTGGCATTAGGCAGTGCCGTAATAAATTTATCTGTATTAATTTCAATTTTTTCAAATATTTTAAGCAAATGAGATGGTCCTATTCCACAATTAAAGCCAAAGGCATCAATAAAATCTATATTTGAACATTCCTCTACAAGCCTTTGAGCACTTACTCCCGATTCACTAAAACCATGCTGATTTACACAAAACTGAAAAATAATAAAACAATCTTTATTTTTATTTTTTATGTATTCTGCTACAGGAATAATAGAGCTTGTTTCAGAAAAGGTTTCAAATACAAAAATATCTCCACCCTTTTTTAAAAATTCATCAGCCACAATATAATAATCTTCACTATTTTCACAAGGACCAAAATCACAGGCAACAAAAACACTATCTCCTGCAGCTAACTTTGCAATATCATAAGCCTTTGAAACATTTTCCCTAAGTCCCTTTTCATCTACTCCAAGGGTGGCTCTATTAGAAGAAAAGGTATTTGTTCTTATAAGTTTAGCACCTTTTTCTATATAATCTCTATGGACTTTTAAAACATTTTCACTATCTGAAACATTAGCCTTTTCAGATATTTTTTCAGTACCAAAGCCTGCGTAATATGTACCAAAAGCACCGTCACACAAAAGCTTTTTATCTTTTAAATACTCTCTTAAATTCATAAATTTTTACTCCAAGCTTTTCTGATAAAAATCAATACTTCTTACAAAGCCATTATTAATGAGAAATCTCGCAACCTTTTTTCCTTCAACCTTAGAAAGGTCAGTATCCTTTGGTGATACAATTCTTTTATCCTCATTATCATACAAAAGCTCTATACAATAATTGTTTTCATCCATTTTATTTACAATATAACTTTCATTATCAGCATCAATTTCATAAGCCTTAATTACATCTTCAACCTTGCTGCATTTTTCCTCTTTACCCATTTTTCCTGATGTATAAATTCCCTTTGAAGTATAAACAGGGTTTCTATAGCCTTTGTAAGAAATAAAATTAACATAGCTCTCCATTTTAGTTTTGGTTTCGTCCTCTGTATCCCTAACTAATTTGTCAAAATAAGTTACTTCAAATTCTCCTACTTCTTCGGCAAAATTTTTCATTCTTTCCTCTGCTAAGGATTTTTCCATACCAAGATTTAAAATAGCAAGTCCGTTTTCGGCATACATTGCAAAATCTCCGTCAGTAAATACTTCTTCAGGATTTTTAATATTAACAGGGTCTTTACCGTCAGGATTGCCTAAAGTGGTAGTTTCAGTTGTTTCAGTATTATCTGTGTTTGTATCTACAGTGCTGCCACAGCCTGAAAGAAGTGCTACAGCAACTACTAAAAATAAAAATCTTTTCATAATTTATAATCCTCCTATAAATTCTACTTATGAGTATAACACATATTTAGTATTAATACAAATTATTTTAAGGTGTGGGCAAGGCTGTCAACCTCGTCCCAATTTACAGTATAGCCTGCACCTTTTTTGCAAAATACGGAACAAGATGTATTTTCCTTATCTGCTCCCTTATCATAGCCTATTTCAGCTATTATACTATCTGAAATTTCACAAATATCATAGCCGTCAAATACAACAGACATTGAGCCACTGCCTTTAGTAAAGCTTAAAAGCTCCATAGGATAGTCCATAAATTCTCTTACGGGACCTCTGCCTTTAATATGATAAATATTTCCTTTAAGGCTTGGTTCTAAGAAAGTCCCTCTAAGTTTTTTAATATCTGTCATTACTCTGCCAATATAATCATCACTAATATAAATATCAAAGCTGTAATATGCCTCAAGTAAAATATTTTCTGCCTTTTCAAGACCTTGTCTTATGGCTCTGTAGGTAGCTTCTCTAAAATCTCCACCCTCAGTATGCTTTAAATGTGCCTTACCTGAATTTAGGACAATATTTATATCAGTAATTGGTGAACCTGTTAAAATTCCCTTATGTATTTTTTCAAAAATATGAGTTTTAACAAGTGCCTGATAATTAGCTGAAAGAGTATCTATATGACATCTGCTTTCAAAAGTTATACCCTCTCCTCTTTTATTTGGTTCAAGGAGAAGCTGAACTTCTGCATAATGCCTTAAAGGCTCATAATGACCTATACCCATAACAGTATTTGTTATTGTTTCTCTTAGGCTTACATTTGGCTTTTCAAAATCCACCTCTATATTAAATCGGTCTAAAATAAGCACCTTTAAAACTTCAAGCTGAATTTTTCCCATAATATTAATTAAAATATTTTCATTTACAAAATCCACTGACAATAAAGGTTCTTCATTTTCAAGAATTTTAAAAGCCTTTAAAACATCAAACTTATCTGTGTTATCTAAAATAACAACTTGAGATTGCAAGGCAGAATTAAAATAAAAACTATGATTTTTAATTTCAGAGGTGTTATTTATAATTGTATCGCCTATTTTAAGGCTTTTTAGTCCTGTAACTGCACAAATTTCTCCTGCATTTAATGTATTTTCCGAACTATATTTTAAACCACTATAAAATCTTATTTCATTTATTTTTTCAATAGTATCTAAAACCTCAATATTTTCCTTAACTTTAATACTTCCCGATAGAGCCTTAATAAATGTTACTCTGTTGCCTTTATCATCATATTTAATTTTAAAGACTTTGCCCTTAAAAATATCGCCTTTAAAATCAGTTTTTGTAAGCTTATCAAAAACTTCAAAAAATTTATCAATTCCAATATCCTTTAAGGCACTGCCCTCCATTATAACAAATAAATTTCTATCCTTTATTAAATTTACTGCTGAATTTATAACATCACTTTCATTAAAATTATTTTCAAAAAATTTATCTAAAAATTCCTCATCTCTTTCAGCCAAGGCTTCAGATATTTCCAAAACATTATTTTCAACAAAAGCTATATCAGAAGTAAGTTTATTTTTAATATCTTCAATACAAGCTATTCTATCATAATTTGGATTGTCAATTTTATTTAT
>JBJFFW010000093.1:0-5540 GCA_051892075.1 Lachnospirales bacterium | reverse complement strand
AAAAATCCACCGTCAATTACCCTTGATTATAAACTTATTTCAAGTGGTATGGAGGATAAAATGCTTATGGAAAATTACAAGTATTTAGATGAAAATGATACTGTAAAATTTGTAAGCGGAAGTATTTTAGACTTGGAAAAGGTAAAATATATAATAGATAATTATGTAAAAAAAGCAAAGGCTTATATTAGTCCTGTTTTTGGTAAAATTGAGCCTTCTGAAATAGTAGATTTTATGATAAAAAATAATATGAATAATGTAAGGCTTCAATTACAGCTTCACAAATTTATATGGGACCCTAATAAGAAAGGAGTATAAATATGGCAATAGATACAAAGGCAATAGAAGAACATATTAAAGGAATACTTATAGCACTTGGTGATGACCCTAACAGAGAGGGTTTAAAGGAAACTCCACAAAGGGTTGCCAAAATGTATGAAGAAGTATTTGAGGGTATGAATTATAGTAATGAAGAAATTGCCAATATGTTTGATAAAACTTTTTCGGAAGATTACAGGTCAAGTTTTTCTGATGTAGTTGTTGTAAAGGATATTGATATATTTAGTTATTGCGAACATCACCTTGCACTTATGTATGATATGAAGGTATCAGTTGCATATATTCCAAAGGGCAAGGTTGTAGGTCTTAGTAAAATTGCAAGAATTTGCGATATGGCGGCAAAAAGATTGCAGTTACAGGAAAGACTTGGAAATGATATTGCTGAAATTATGCAAATTGTAACAGGTTCTGAAGATGTTGCTGTTATGATTGAGGGCTGCCATAGCTGTATGACAGCAAGAGGCATTAAAAAGCCAGGCTCTAAAACTTATACAGAAACTTTAAGAGGAAAGTTTGAAACAGATTCTATGCTTCAGGCAAGAATTAGAAGATAATCGGAGGAATATATATGAAGGTAATGGTTTTATCAAGTGGCGGTGTTGACAGCTCAACCTGTCTTGGTATGGCTGTTGAAAAATACGGAAGTGAAAATGTTATAGCTCTTTCAATATTTTATGGTCAAAAACACGATAAAGAGCTTAAAGCATCAGATGCTGTTGCAAAATATTACAATGTAGAACATATTAAGCTTGATTTAAGCACAATTTTTGATTTTAGTGATTGTTCACTTTTATCTCATTCAGAAAAGGAAATTCCAAAGGAAAGCTATAATGAGCAGATTAAAAAAACAGGTGGAAAGCCTGTTTCAACTTATGTGCCTTTTAGAAACGGTTTGTTTTTATCAAGTGCTGCCTCTATTGCCTTGTCTAAAGGCTGTAGTGTAATTTATTATGGTGCTCACGCTGATGATTCAGCAGGAAATGCTTATCCTGATTGCAGTTTAGTATTTAATGAAGCTATGAATAAAGCAATATATGAGGGAAGTGGAAAACAGCTTAAAATTGAAGCTCCTTTTGTTGGACTAAATAAGTCGCAGGTTGTTAAAATGGGACTTGATATTGGTGTGCCTTATAACCTTACTTGGAGTTGTTATGAAGGTGGTAATAAGCCTTGTGGAAAATGCGGTACTTGTATAGACAGAATTAAGGCATTTGAAATTAATGGTGTAAAAGACCCTATTATGGAGGATTAAAATGAGAGATAAAAAAGAAATGGGAGAGGTTAGCTTACTTGGAAACCAAGGCACAAAATATCCAAGTGATTATGCTCCTGAAATTTTGGAAACTTTTATAAACAAGCATCAAGATAATGATTATTTTGTAAAATTTAACTGTCCAGAGTTTACAAGTTTGTGTCCTATTACAGGTCAGCCTGATTTTGCCACAATTTATATAAGCTATGTGCCTAATGTAAAAATGGTAGAAAGTAAGAGTTTAAAACTTTATTTATTTAGTTTTAGAAACCATGGTGATTTTCACGAGGACTGTGTAAATACTATAATGAAGGATTTAATTAAGGTTATGGACCCAAAATATATTGAAGTTTGGGGAAAATTTACTCCAAGAGGGGGAATTTCAATAGACCCATATTGTAATTATGGCAAAGAGGGTACAAAGTGGGAAAAGGTTGCTTGGGAAAGACTTACTCACCACGACCTTTATCCGGAAAAAGTTGACAACAGATAATTATAGTGTTATTTTTATAAATCTTTTTGAACTTAAATTAATATGACAAAATTACCAAAAGCCTTTTTACTTTTAAAAGGCTTTTAATATGGGCATTTTGGAATTGATAAAAATTTAATTAGTAATAAATAGTATAAAAAATTGTGATTTATAAAAAATCAAGAGTAATTTTTACTAAAATTTTCATATTTTTTCAAACCCTTTTAATTGCTGATGTTTTAATGTCAAGATAAAATATTTAACAAAAATTACATCGAATTTTTGTTAAAAAATTGCAAAAAGCATTGTTGACAATACTATATCTAGTGTTGTACAATAACAAAGTACACAATATCTAGGAGGTGTTATTAAGTATGAAAGATATGACAAATATTAATATTATTAAGAAAGATGGCACCTTAGAAGCTTTTGACTCCACAAAGATTGTGGCAGCGATTACTAAGTCTGCTAATCGTGTTATGTATACTTTCACACAGGAAGAATATGAAAAGGTTGTAGACTGGGTTGAAAGCAAAATTGATGAAAGCGGTATTAAAAATATACCTATTCAAACAATGCACAATTTGGTTGAAAGTGCTCTTGAAAATATAGAGCCTAAGGTAGCAAAAAGTTATAAAGATTATAGAAATTATAAAAAGGACTTTGTGCATATGCTTGATGATGTTTATCAGAAGGCACAAAGTATTATGTATATTGGGGATAAGGAAAATTCAAATACTGATTCTGCCCTTGTTGCAACTAAGAGAAGCCTTATTTATAATCACTTAAATAAAGAGCTTTATCAAAAGTTTTTCTTAACTACTGAGGAAAAACAGGCTTGCAAAGACGGATATATTTATATTCACGATATGTCTGCAAGACGAGATACTATGAACTGCTGTCTTTTTGATATGGGTACAGTTTTAAAAGGCGGCTTTGAAATGGGTAATCTTTGGTATAATGAGCCAAATAGTTTGCCTGTAGCTTTTGATGTTATTGGTGATGTGGTTTTATCAACTGCATCTCAGCAGTATGGTGGCTTTACTGTTCCTGAAATTGATAAGATTTTAGCTCCTTATGCTGAAAAAAGCTATAAAAAATATTGCGATGAAATTAAATCTTATATTGAAAATATTAAAGGTACAAAAGACCTTTCAATGGAAGATATTAAATATATAGATGAAGTTGCTACAAAAAAGCTTAAAAGAGAGTTTGAACAAGGCTTCCAAGGTCTTGAATACAAGCTTAATTCTGTAGGTTCATCAAGAGGAGATTATCCTTTTATTACATTTACTCTTGGTTTAGCTAGGGATAGATTTGGTAAAATGGCATCTATTACTGCCTTTGAAGTACATAAAGACGGTCAGGGTAAGAAAGGTCATAAAAAGCCTGTATTATTCCCTAAACTTGTTTTCCTTTATGATAAGGAGCTTCACGATGAGGGCAAGGAATTATATGATGTATTTCTTGCAGGTGTTGAGTGTTCTTCAAAGACTATGTATCCTGATTGGTTATCCCTTTCAGGTGACAGCTATGTTGCAAAGGCATATAAGAAATATGGTGTTGTAATTAGTCCCATGGGTTGTCGAGCTTTTCTTTCTCTTTGGTTTGAAAGAGGCGGTATGACTCCTGCTGATGAAAATGACAAGGCTATTACAGTTGGAAGATTTAATCTTGGTGCAATAAGTTTACACCTGCCTATGATTTTGGCAAAGGCTAGAGCTGAAAGCAGAGATTTCTATGAAGTTTTAGATTACTATCTTGAAATGATTAGAAGTGTTCATAAAAAGACTATTCAGTATTTAGGTCAGATGAAAGCTTCAACTAATCCTGTTGCTTATTGCGAGGGTGGTTTCTATGGCGGTCATTTAAAGCCTAATGATAAAATTGAGCCTATTCTTAAATCTTGTACTATTTCATTTGGTATTACAGCCTTAAATGAATTACAGGAGCTTTATAATCAAAAAAGTCTTGTTGAAGATGGTCAGTTTGCCCTTGAGGTTATGGAATATATTAACAAGAAAGTTGATTATTATAAGAAAGAAGACGGCATTTTATATGCTCTTTACGGCACACCTGCTGAAAGCTTATGTGGCTTGCAGGTTAAGCAGTTTAGAAAGAAATATGGAATTATTCCTAATGTTTCTGACAGAGAATATGTTTCAAACAGTTTCCACTGCCATGTAAAAGAAAATATTACTCCTATTGAAAAACAGGATTATGAAAAGAGATTTTGGAACTTAATGAACGGTGGAAAAATACAGTATGTAAAATATCCAATTTCATATAATAATGATGCTATAGTTACTCTTATTAGGAGAGCTATGGATATGGGATTTTATGAGGGTGTTAATCTTAGTCTTTCATATTGTGATGACTGTGGTCACGAAGAACTTGAAATGGATGTTTGTCCAAAGTGTGGCAGTAAGAACCTTACTAAGATTGACAGAATGAACGGTTATTTAAGCTATTCAAGAGTTAAGGGCGATACAAGACTTAACGAGGCTAAAATGGCTGAAATTGCAGATAGAGTTTCAATGTAAAATAAATTAAGATAAATATTAAGTGCCAAATAACTTGGCACTTAATTAGCGTAAAGGGAGTTTTTGTAAATGAGATACCACAACATAACAAAAGATGATATGTTAAATGGTGATGGTTTAAGGGTAGTCCTTTGGGTAAGCGGATGCAGCCATCATTGTCATAATTGCCAAAATCCCATTACTTGGGATATAAATGGTGGACTTTTATTTGATGAAGCTGCCGAAAGAGAATTTTTTGAAGATGCGGCAAGGGGATATATTTCAGGTATAACCTTTAGTGGAGGGGACCCTCTCCATGAGGTAAACAGAGAAGAAATAACAAGACTTGCTAAAAAATATAAAGAAAAATATCCAAATAAAACTATATGGCTTTACACAGGCTATTTGTGGGAGCAAATAAGTAATCTTGAAGTTATAAAATATGTTGATGTTTTAATTGACGGTAAATTTGATGAGTCCTTAAAGGATAACAATCTTCACTGGAAAGGTTCATCAAATCAAAGAACTATTGATGTTAAGAAAACTCTTTTAAAAGGTGAAATTGTGCTTTTTGAAGATTAGGAATTAAAGGAGATAAAAATGGATAAGATATATTTTGCAAAGGTTAGAGAGTCG
Organism: Lachnospirales bacterium; assembly: GCA_051892075.1. Classification (GTDB taxonomy): domain Bacteria; phylum Bacillota; class Clostridia; order Lachnospirales; family CAG-274; genus HGM11788. Next base: position 319 of record JBJFFW010000093.1, on the reverse strand, counting down.
GCTAAAATACCAACAAGAGAAATTTATAATGCAGGTGTTGATATTTATCCTTGCTTTGACGAGGATTATATGATTATTCCACCTCATAAGACTGTACTTGTGCCAACAGGTATTGCCAGTGCCATTCCTGAAAATTATTATATTCAGATTTATGAAAGAGGTTCAACAGGCAGTAAAGGAATTAAATATAGTGCAGGTGTTATAGACTCAAGCTACAGAGGAGAATGGTTTTTGGCTACAACAAATACTAATGATAAGCCTGTTGTAATTTCAAAAATTAATATGGAAGAACTGGATGAAAATATTAGAAAATTAATTG
>JBJFFW010000092.1:0-5570 GCA_051892075.1 Lachnospirales bacterium | reverse complement strand
TGCTGCACCAATCTTTCTTTTACATTTTCTGCCTCTCCAATATATACAGAGTCGGAACCATCATCTTCTTTGCAAAACAAGAAATAAACACCAGCTTGCGTAATATCATCACGATTACAACTAGCGACCTCAATACGAGGAATTTTTATTGCCTTACCATTCCAGTTTGATAATTCAGCTGTTATAAGACTGTCTGCTGTTCCATTTACAAGAAACAACTCTATCGATTTTCCGTATGCCATTTTATATCACCCACTATTTCAATATTTTCTTCTACTCAACCTATACCCAATACTGTTGTATTATCAACCCGTATTTTGCTTATATTATATCGGCTTTTTTAAGCAGTATTAGCAAATTAACATCTGACACTAAATCCTCGGAAAAGCCTTATATTTCAAGCATTTTCAGACTTTCAATTCTGTACCTTAGTCAACAAGACTACGCTCTCAACGTGATAAGTTCTAGGGAACATATCAACACAGCATATTTTATCAATACTGTATCCATTTTCTTTAAACACTACCAAATCCTTAGCTAAAGAGCTTGCCTTACAACTTACATAAACTAAGCGTTTAGCATCAAAATTTATAATTTTCATAATTGCCTTTGGATTTATACCCTCTCTAGGTGGGTCAAGAATAATTAAGTCAGGTTTATCATCTAAATCATCAACCATATTTAAAACATCTCCGGCAATAAATTCGCAATTTGTAATATTATTAAGTTTTGCATTTATTTTTGCAGCTTCAACAGCTTCTTCAACTATTTCAATACCCACAACTTTCTTTGCATTTTTACTTAAAAGCTGTGTAATTGTACCTGTGCCACAATAAAGGTCAAAAATAATCTGATTTTTTTCATTACCTGCAAAATCTCTGACTGTATTATAAAGGACTTCTGCCCCTGCTGAATTTGTCTGAAAAAATGAAAAGGTTGAAATTTTAAAATCAAGTCCAAGTAATTTTTCCATAAAGAAATCATCACCATAAAGTGTAACCATTTTATCGGCTTTAACTACATCAGCCAAGCCATCATTTACAATATGGCTTACACCCTTTATTTCTCCCTCTAAATCCAAACTTAACAAATTATTTTTTAAAGGCTCTAAATCAACACTTAATTCTGAAGTTGTAACAATATTTACAAGAATTTCTCCTGTAAAATGCCCTCTCCTAACAAGTAAATGTCTAAGCGAGCCAGTATGTCTTAATTTATGATAAAATTTTTCATTGGTATTTCTAAAAAAATCAAGTACGGTTTTTAATATTTTACAAATATCACTATGGACAATGTTGCAATTATTTGCCGTAACTACTTCATAATTACTCTCTCTTTTTCTCATACCAAGACTTAAAAGTCCCTCTGAACCATTATCACCAAAGCTAAATTCCATTTTATTTCTATAACAGGTTGTAGATGGACTTCCCTTTATTCCACAAAATTCAAAGCCATCTATACCACCTTTATTAAGTAAATCCAAAACCATTTTTTGTTTTATTTCAAGTTCTTTTTCATAGCTTATATTTTGATAAGTACAACCTCCGCACTTTCCAAAATTTTCACACATTGGCTCAATTTCATAATCGGCTTTTTTAACTATTTCTCTTAATCTACCTTCAAACTGTTTTCTTTTCTTTTTAACATCACAAATTACTGTTTGTCCAGGCAATGTATTTTTAACAGTAACTTTTTTATCTTCCCAAAATCCAAGACCTTTATTTGGAAATTCTATATCTGTAATTTCAAATTGTGTATTCAAATATTTTTTACTCATAATATTTTACCTCATATATAATTTTCTTTAATTATTATAAATAAATTGATATTTAAAGTCAACAATACTATATTAAAAATAACAAATGAGGCAGTATAATTTTTAATTTATACCGCCTCCTAACATATTTATAATCATACAAAATATAATTCCGATTATTGTAGGAAGAACAAATGAAAATGCTGTCCATTTTAAACTTCCTGTTTCTTTTTTTATTGTTAAAAGAGTTGTAGCACAAGGAAAATGAAATATGGAAAAAACCATAGCACATAAAGCTGTTTTTAAACTCCAACCATTTTGAGATAGAATTCTTCCTAAATCTGCAAGACTTTCAAACTCAATTAAACCACTATTTTTAGTATAGCACATTATAACTATAGGAATTACTATTTCATTTGCCGGTATACCTAAAATAAAAGCTGCAAGCAAATATCCGTCCATTCCTATTATATTAGCAAAAGGATTTAAAAAATTTGCTACATAGGTTAATAATGAAATATTATCTATTGTTATATTTTGCAAAAGCCATATTATTATTCCTGCAGGAGCAGCAACTACTATTGCCCTACCAAGTACATACAATATTTTTTCTCTTACACTTCTTTTAATAACTGCTGAAAATTTAGGTTTTCTATAGGGTGGAAGTTCCAAAGTAAAATATGATTTTTGATTTTTTAATATGGTCGAACTTAAAATATAAGATACTATAAGTGTTACAAATACAGAAATTAAAATAGCCATAAGCACTATTAGTGCTATTTTAAAACTTGAAAAAGCTGAACCTGCAACAAATATTGCAGAAAGTGCTATAAGTCCTGAAAATCTGCCGTTACATGGTATAAAATTATTTGTTAAAATTGCAATTAATCTTTCTTTAGGTGAGTCAATTATTCTTGTAGCAACTACTCCTGCCGCATTACAACCAAAACCCATACACATAGATAAAACCATTTTACTGTGAGCCTTAGCTTTTTTAAAAATATTATCTAAATTAAAAGCCATTCTAGGCAAATAGCCAAAATCTTCAAGTAATGCAAAAAGAGGAAAAAATATAGCCATTGGAGGTAACATTACTGATACTACCCAACCCAATGTTCTAAACATTCCCTCAATAAAAATACCTCTTATAATAGGATTTACATTTTCTGTTATACCATATAAATATACTTCCATATTTTTAAAAGCAGAACTTAAAATTCCTGACGGGTAATTAGCCCCAACTATTGTTATCCACATTATTACAGCAAAAAGAGCTATCATAATAGGTATACCAAAAAGAGGATTTGTAACAATATTATCTATTTTTCTATCTTTATTATTTAAAATATCACTTTCATTTAAAACACAATTATTATATACATCTTCTACACTGCAACAGCTACATTTACAGGCTTCATTATTATAAATAAGTTCCTTTAATTTATCAAGACCAATGCCCTCTCTAGCCTTTGTTGCAACAACAGGCAGATTTAAAATCTTTCCAAGTTTATCTACATCAACTACAATACCCTTTTTTTCTGCTTCATCTAAAAGATTTACACACACTATAATATTTTCACACAACCTTGCCATTTCAAGGGCAAGTATTAAATTTCTTTCAAGACAGGTTGCATCAAGAACTATAACTACGATATTTGCTACACCCTCTTTTATGCAATTAATAGCCTCTTTTTCATCATCTGACACAGGATTTGTGGAATATATACCAGGTAAATCTATTACATTATAAGTTTTATTTTTATAAACCATTTTTCCCTTTGCATTTCCAACTGTTTTTCCCGACCAATTTCCAGTATGCTGATGAGAGCCTGTAAGAGCATTAAAAATTGTGCTTTTGCCTGTGTTTGGATTTCCAACCAAAACAACACATTTATCACTCATATTATTCCCCCTCACACTTTACCATAATATGCCTTGCATCACTTTTTCTAAGTGCCATAACAGCTCCTTTAACAAAATATGCTGTTATAGAACCGCTGAAACTTCTGTGCAAAGGTATGATTTCAGTTTTTGAAGAAAATCCAAGTTCCGTTAATCTTAACTTATTGTCACATTTTTCATCGATATATTCTATTATACCTTTTTGACCTATTGATAAATCTGTTAAGTTCATCTCTAACCTCCGGTCTTTTGTAATATAATATTCAATATAAAAAAATATGTTACTTTTAAATATTAATTGAAATTATGCTTAAATTCATATATAATTACTATATGTAAATTATCAGGAGGAAAACAAAATGGCTTTTGATGGAATTACTATCCATGCTTTAAAGTATGAACTTGAAAATAATATAATAGGCGGAAGAATTGATAAAATTTATCAGCCTGAAAATGATGAAATAATTTTAAATATAAGATGTTTTGGTAAAGGGCATAAACTTCTTTTGACAGCTAACCCATCTAATCCAAAATTTCACTTTACAAATATAAATAAAAACAATCCTGCAAATCCACCACTTTTTTGTATGGTTTTAAGAAAGCATTTGCAAAGTGGTAAAATTATAAAGTTTGAGCAGGTAAATTTTGACAGAATATTAAATATTTATATTGAAAGCTTAAATGAAATGGGTGATTATTCTGTTAAAAAACTTGTTCTTGAAATAATGGGTAGGCACAGCAATATTATTTTAGTTGATGAAAATAATATTATACTTGATTGTGCAAAGCACATTAGCCACGATAAAAGTTCCGTAAGAGAGGTTTTGCCGGGGAAAGAATACTCTTTGCCACCAAGTCAGGATAAAATCAATCCTTTAAATCTTGATGTTAATAATTTTTATGATACTATAAATAATAACTCAACTAAAAAAATTCAAAATATTATTTATCAATCCTATGTAGGCATAAGCCCAGTTATAGCATCTGAAATATGCTACAGAGCAGGTATAAATCCTGCAAGTGTGCCTGAAGAAATTGATAAAAGTCTTATAAGGGTGTTGTATTCAAAATTTTATGAAATGGTTGAATCTATTAAAGAAAATAAATTTCAGCCTGTTATTATAAGAGATGATAAAAAACTTTTAGATTTTTCACCTTTTTATATGTATCAGTTTAGCTCTTTTACAGAGGATAATTATGACTCAATGTCAGAGGTAATTGAAAATTATTACGCTACAAAGGATTTTAGTTATAGAATTAATCAAAAAACACAGGATTTAAAAAAGATTATTACTCAAAATATTGAAAGATGCGTAAGAAAAAAGGAAATTCAGATTAAAACTTTAAAAGAAATTGAAAACAGAGAAGAATTAAGTCTTTATGGCAATTTGCTTACAGCTAATATTTATTCTTTAAAAAAAGGTATGACTTCAATTAAATTACAGAATTTTTATAGTGAAGATTATGAAGAAATTGAAATACCTCTTGAGGGAGATTTAACTCCTTCTGAAAACTGTCAGAAATATTTTAAACAGTACAACAAAGCAAAAAGAACTTTTGAAGCATTGCAAGAACAAATAAAAACAAATGATGAAGAACTCAATTATTTGGAAGGTGTTTTAACATCAGTAGGAAACTGTGTTACAGAAGATGATATAAAAGAAATAAGACGAGAGCTTAGAGCTGAAGGCTATCTTAAAAAAGTTAAGAATTCTAATTCAAGGAAATCTGTAAAAAAATCAAAGCCACTTCACTTTATTTCATCTGACGGTTTTGATATTTATGTAGGTAAAAATAACATTCAAAATGACGAACTTACCCTTAAAATGGCAAGAAGTCGTGATATTTGGCTTCACACTAAGGTTATTCCAGGCTCTCATGTTATAATTGTTACAAACGGAAATAGTGTTCC
>JBJFFW010000091.1:0-5734 GCA_051892075.1 Lachnospirales bacterium | reverse complement strand
ATGTCATCAGGTTGAGAACCTTTTACAATTATACTGTCATTTGTTGTGTCAACAAGCCATTTAATATTTACAATTTTTCCATTATAATCTTCAACATCATTATGAGTATATTTTAATAGCTCATCATCAGATTTTGATGATAAAAATATATTTATAATAACCTTATTAATATCAATTCTTTCAAAGCCTTTTAATGCCACATTTGCTATATTTTTATAGTCACTGCCATTATCACAGTTTATAATACACACACCATAAAAAAGATGCCCCTCTTGTTTATAAAAAGTTACAAGACGGCTAAACTCTGTAATATTTTCAGAGTCACACATATTTGATGCAACATTAAAATCCAAATCTGTAAGCTTTTTAGCTAAATTAACTATATAAGACATAAACTCTCCTTATATCATAAAATAATTAAGACAATACATCATTGCCACTCCTGGCATACCAAGTAAACCTGCCACAAAGCCTGTAAATAAATTTATTCCTAAAATTATTCCATAGCCCTGCAACATATAATTTGCCACAAGTATAGCAGAAATACCCATAAGTCCTCTCCAGAAAAAACTTCTTGCCATTTTAAATCCATTAAATAACAATGCCATTATAAAAAAGAATGCTCCTAAAATTACCCAAGCTATTATTAGCTGTGAATTTAATTCAAACATATATATCACCCCTTACAAATATATGTTTAAAAACTCATTTTATATGTCTTTCCAAATATATTTACAGCAATTAAACTTAATTTATAATTATTTTTAAATCTGCTTATATCAATTTTTCCCGAAAAGCCACTAAGAGAATAACCCTTACCTAAAACCACAGCTTTATCCATTCTTACATTTATATTTGCATTTGCTATATATTTTTCATCTTCCTCTATTTCAATAAAATATCTGTAAATTCCTTTTTTATTTACAAAGCCACCAATATATAAAATATCATCTCTTACAAAATTATAATCTATAACTGCTTCTATTGGACTAAATTTTTTCTCAATATATTTTTTAGGAATTTCAATTTCTGATTTATCATAAGAATAATCAGCTCTTAAAAGAGATAAGTTTACATTATAATACTTATCATTACAGCAAAAATCTTTGTGCTTATTATATAACCTATCTTTTTCCAAAGCAAGCCTTTTAAGTTTTTCAAAATTACATCTGTCATCACCTCTTGATAATGACTCATAGTGATAAAGCAAACAATCATTTAAAACTACATTTCTGTATCCTTTTTCAATTAAGCTAAAACACAAATCACAATCATTATATCCTACGGCAAATTCTTCATCAAAGCCAAAAAATCTGTCTTTTTTAATCATCATACAAGCAGCAGTAACCGCTGATACATTATGAACAAACCTATTTTTGCCATAATATAAAATGTCACTGTCACTAAATCCTGCAAAATAATGAACAGGACCAGATAACAAATTCACAACACCACAATGCTGAATAATATCACTATCAGGGTAATAAAGTTTAGCACCTACTGCCCCCATATTTTTTTCATTAGCATAAGATACCATCTTATTAAGCCAATCTTCACTTATAACCTCTGTATCATCATTTAAAAAGAGTAAATAATCACCCTTGGCATTTTCTGCACCAATATTGCACATTTTAGAAAAATTAAATTCATAAATATCATAAACATATTTATCACAAAGGCTCTTATATTTATTTTTATTCTCACTACCATTGTCTACAATAATTATTTCATAATCATCATATTTTGTTTTTTCTCTGATACTTTCTACGCATCTTTTAACAACATCATAATTATCCTTTGAAGGAATTATAATACTTACCTTACCTTTGTCCTCTTTAGGCACAATTTCATTAACATCAATATATCTGTCACTTTTATATAGTGTTTTTGATATATGATGAATATTTAAGTTTTTATCTGCTATCTCTCTTAAAAAATCATAATAATTTTCAAATTTATAAACATATTCAGATTTAATAAGCAAATTACCTATATAATTAAATGATTTTAAAGTATCAGGCGACCAATCAGGCTTATAAAAATGCTCACCATATAAGTCCTCATCACTATAAGCACCATCAAAATCATTTTCTTCCAAAATTTCAGCCATATTATAAGCCGCATTATTATAATACATATCAGTAGAATTAACAAAACATATATAATCTGTACTAATATTGTCAAAATCAAAATTTTCAAATTTATTAACAGTAATATTTATATAGCTCTGATTAATAAGTGAATTATAGGCACTGCTTCCCTCTCCCATAATAACAAAACTAATCCAAGGTTTATTATTCATATTTTTTGGTATAAAAATAGAGGGCATATTTTCACTACCCTTAAAATCTTCCACTTCATTTTTTATTTTATTATTTAATAAAAAAATATTACCAGCTAAACTGATATTTTTATTATATCTCAAACTAATCACCTGTAAATCATAATTTTCTACATCATACATTGTATCATAGTAATAAAGCTTTATCAACTAAAGATGTAAAAATTGTAATTAATTTGTCATAAAAGTCCTATTGACTTTTTTTCGGTATAATTGTATCATAATATGGATAAATTAAATATGGGGATGCAACGGTTTCGACGGGGATTTTGAAAGCCGGGATAGCCATTGGAGGCGGGAGACTCCTAAAAAGCCCAACATTTTTAAAAATAATCGACAATAACGATTTAGTATTAGCAGCCTAATTGCTGCTCATCAACCTTAAGTTTCTCGCAGCTTAAGATGTTGGTGCCGACTTTTGCGAGGCACTTTTTATACAAAGCTTTGAGTATAAAAAAGAAATATGAAGCTACTTGAATTTAAAGCCTGTTTGTCGGCGTTAAGTTTGGGGAATTTTAAAAGATAAACTGTAATGGAAGAAGTCCTAGCCAACGGATTTTCGGACAGGGGTTCGACTCCCCTCATCTCCACTACCTTTTTGGAAATTTAAAAAATTTAAATTTGATTAGTAAAACCCACTTAATAAGCCACTTTCAAGAGATTTTGAAGGGCTTATTTTTTTGTTGCGGGACAGGGAATTTTATTGTTTTTTACCATATTTTTTTGCCTTTATTGGTATCTCAATTAGTATCTCGATACATTTTAAATTGAATCAAAAAGATAAATTGCCTTTGCCTTTTCTTCTTCTAATATGTGGATATAAATATTTTGTGTTATTGTGGGATTATGATGCCCCAAAAGCTTACTTACTGTCTGAACATCAACACCATTTCTAAAGAGTCTGCTTGCAAAGGTATGCCTTAATGTATGTATACCCTTATAGGCTATTCCATACCTTTCACAAAATCTTTTGAAATCTCGTCTGTAATTATTTTCATTAAAACAGTCACCATTAAGATTACAAACAACATACTCACTTGTTATTCCCTGTAAGTCATTTCTCTTTTTAATTTCATCAAGCATTTCAAGGGTTGTCCTATTTAAAGCTATGGTTCTATAGGAGCTTTTGGTTTTAGGAAGTGTAAGGAGCTTTTTCTTTGTTCCTTTACCACTTATTGTTTCAAGAGTTGCTGTTACCTTTAAAATACCTTTCTCCCTGTCTACCATATTCCACTTAAGACCAAGAAGCTCTCCAAGCCTCATACCTGTATTAAGTAAAATAAGATATGACGGTGAAGCTCTGTAAAGTCTGCTGTGATTGTAAAAGGAGTCATATATTCCCTCTTTCATAAAATCAGTTTCCTCAACAGTATATTCCTTAATTTCTCTTGGCTTAATAGAATTTGAGTGTATACTTGGCAGCACAACTCCATCGCAGGGATTTTTGCTTACATCACCAAATTTAACAGCGTGCTTATAAACCCTGTTTAACAAACTATAAGTCTTTTCAATAGTTTTGTTTGCAAACCTGTCCTTTTCACTGTTTATCAGCTTTTGAATATCAGAATTAGTTATTTCAGTTAGCTTTCTTCTTCCAATAGTGTTTTTTATATGGCTGTTAAAAATTGTGCAATCTCTGTGAAATGTAGTTTCTTTAACTCTTATTTTTTGATAATCATTAAGCCAGCTTTCAGTATAACTGTTAAGGCTTCCTTGCCCTATATTAACCTCTCCTTCATTCATAAGCTTTTTAAAATCTTTTAGCTTTTTTGTAACAATACCTTTGCCTTTTTTTATATCTTTGCTTGAAAAGGTCTTTATAAGTGGTTTTCCTCTAAAATCTATACCATACTGTATCTTTGCCCACCACTTCTTAGATGCTTTAGAAAAAAATATAGTACCTTCACCATTTTCTCTCTTTTTAGTCATTTAATCACCTCGTTAATCGGCTTTGACTAATTAGAGCTGTGAGATAATATAAGTATATATTAATTTGCATATATTTTCAATATAAATATTAAATCTGGCAAAATATTACCAGTAAAAAAAACACCTACAGTCTTTTAAGACCATAGGTGATTTATATTGCATCAAGAAGTTTAATAGTTTTAACTTTCTGTTCTTCAAGTATATGTATGTAAATGTTTTGAGTGATTGTTGGATTATTGTGACCTAAAAGCTTACTTACAACTACAACATCTGCACCATTTCTAAATAGTCTGCTTGCAAAAGTATGTCTTAAAGTATGTAATCCCCTATACTTTATACCATATCTAGTACAAAACCTTTTGAAATCTCGCCTAAAGTTATTTGCCTCACAGCATTCTCCCTTTAGGTTGCATATAACAAAATCACTTTCAATACATTGAAGCTCATTTCTTATTTTAAGCTCCATAAGCATATCTTTAGCCATCTTATTTATAGGCACAGTTCTGTATGAGCTTTTAGTTTTAGGTACAGTCAATATCTTTTCTCTACCCTTATCAGCAGTTACAGTTTCAAGTGTAGCCTTTATTTTTAAGAAGTTGCTGTCGAAATCTATCATATCCCATTTTAAAGCCAATGCTTCGCCTAATCTAAGCCCTGTATTCAAAAGAAGTATGTATGCAGGAGAGTTTTTGTAAAGTCCTTTATGATTGTAATAGGAATCGTAAATCCCATCATACATAGCATCAGTTTCCTGTATAGTGTATTCTTCAATTTCTTTTTGCTTAATTTTGTTAGCATATATACTAGGCATTACCACTCCAGAACATGGATTTACAACAATATCACCCACCGTTACTCCATACTTACATACCTTATTCAGCAAACTGAGAGTCTTTTCTATAGTCTTAGGTGCATAATAATTAACTTCATTATTTAATAAAAGCTGAATATCCTCTGTATTTATTTCTGCCAACTTTCTGCTGCCTATAGTATATTTGATGTGAGCTTTGTATGTGGCCCAATCTCTATTATAGGTTGTTGTTTTAACCTTAAATTTCTGATAATTTTTAAGCCATTTTTCAATGTATTCATTTACAGTAATATGGCTAATGCTAACCTTACCGCTATACATTAGCTTTTTAAACTCTCTGAGCTTTTTAGTTACTATTCTTTTACCATTAGCTGCATCAGAGCTAGAAAAAGCCTTTATTAAAGGTTTTCCGTTTTTAGTACCATACTGTATTTTTGCCCACCATTTTTGAGTTGATTCTGAAAAGAATACAGAGCCATCACCATTGTCGCGTTTCTTAGCATTAGCCATATCATCACCTCCTTCTTAAAATAAGTGTTTGTTCTATACCTTTATACTAATAATGTTTGCCTACACTATTTTTAATCCACCTGTCAAGCTTACTTTCTGCTACATAATATCTGCCGCCGATTTTCGTTACAGGCAGTATATCA
>JBJFFW010000090.1:0-5743 GCA_051892075.1 Lachnospirales bacterium | reverse complement strand
CCTCTGTAACTGTAAAGCTAAATGTAGAACCATTCTTAGCAGCTACACCATGACCACCGGTATGACGATTAACAGTACCGCCAACAGTCATAGGTACAGTGTTAGTTGTATCATTTACATCACCAGAAATTGCATCAGTAGTGCCATCACACAATGCCTTAAAATCAAAGGTATAAGTTGTAGTTGGAACAACAACTTTAGGTGCAGCAAGTGTACCTTCTTCAGACATTGAAATATTAATTCCCTTTGTATAGAAAGCAGTTAAAGCTGAACCATCAGAACGAGTAGCACCATCTGTAATTGCATATTCAAGAGTATACTCACCTGCTTCAAGGTTATCAACCTTTATGATTCCTGATGTGATACCTGTTAAAGTTACATTTCCTATTTCAGTGCCCTCAGAATTTTTAAGAGTTACAATTTCATTATTTTCCTGATATGAACTATCAATAGTAATTGTTGCCTTACCTGCTGTTTCAACAGTAAATGTTGCTGTAGCACTTGCACCTGTTGTAAAACCATAGGCTGAAGCATGATGTTTAAATCCTGTTAAGCTGACTTCAGCAACACCATTATCATCAAGAATTGTATCTGTTACTGCCTCACCTTGAGTATGTCCACCAGAAGTTGTAGCCTTAACAAAGTCAAAATTATAGTCATTTGTAACAGGAGCTTTAGTAAGAGTACCGTCAGCACTTGTTGCTGTAACATTACCACAGTAGAATGAAGAAGTTCCAATATACTTAATAGTAAAGCTATCACCAGACACTACATATGTTACATTAAATATCTTTGCTTCATTGTCAACTTCATTTTCAAACTCTATTGAATCAATAGGAGTTTCTTCATCATTTTTATAAAGTTCAAGAGTACCAGAATTACCATTATAAGAACTGTTTACTGAAATTTCCATACTTGAAGCATCACTGCCAGCATAAATTGTCATAAATGCACCATTACCAGCTGAAGCACCGTAAGTTGTACCATGGTATTTTAAACCTGAGAATGTAAGCTGTGCAGTACCATCTTCGTTGCTTAAAGGAGAAACAAGACTGTCTGCTCCAGGAGTAAAGTCAAACTTATAGATATTAGGATTTCCCTCATAAGCTACATGACTTTGTGGTAACCATGTACCAAATATATTCCAGTCGTAAACATCTGCAAGGCTGTTAGCCTCTTCATCAGATAAAATTCTCTCTGAGCCGTCAGGAGTATTGTTAACGCTTGTAAGTTCAGAATAGAATAAAGAGCCATCTGACTTAGTGTTATTATATTCTCTGAAAGCTACTTCTGATGGGTCAACACCACTCATAGAATTCCAACCTGCATCTAAAATAAGATCGTTAGTTTGACAATTCATAAATATTACAGCTGCTGTAGTACCCCATGGTCTACCATAATAACCCTTAGTTGTTACAGAACTGCCTGTTGAAACATCCAAACCTTCACCACTTGAAGTAATTTCACAATTTCTGAAAATATAGCTTCCTCTAGGAACTGCTATATAACCAGGTTTACCTTTAGTTGCAGCACTTGTGGTTGGATAATGATAATCAATCCATTGAAGTTTGCAATTATCAAATATTGAAGTACCGCCGTTACCAAAGATATAGTCAGTTTCACCTGCAATTAAACAATTATTAAAATAATGATTGTAATTACCTGTGTAAATTGTATCCTGACTTCCTAAGAACTGACAATTATAAAATTCAGCTTGCTGACCGTCAATTGCAAGAGCTGCAGCTCTTTCTGTAGCAGTTGTTAATTTAACATCAGCATTAGCCTGTGTTCTGTCATAAGAAGTATTGGCATCACTGTTTGTGGCATCATTTTCAACACCGTCAACAAGTTCAGCCTCTCTAAGTTCTAAATTAAATGTATTCTGATATTTAATTCCCTCTGTATAGAAGTTAGAACCCTTGATAATCATTGTTGCACCCCACTTCTGGGTACAAGTAGTCTTATTATGCTTATCAACAGCATATTGCTGGCTGTAGAAACCTGTAGCAGGGTCGATACTGTAGTATTTATAGTCAATACCATAATACCAAGAAAGGGTAACATCGCCATCAACTATACTATCACCGTTACTATCAGCAATTATTGAAATATAGTTACTGTTTACAAAGAATTGTTCCTCATATAAGCCCGGAGCAACATGAACAATAAATCTCTGACTTGAACTTCCCTTTAAGCCACTAGCATCAATAGCAGCCATAGCATCTGCTAAATTTGTATAAACATTATCATTGTCAGTATAATATGTACCAGACTGATCTACATATACATCATAACCTGTAGCAGCATCAACAGGCTTAGTGTATAAAACATTTTTATAGTTTTCATTTCCTGCATGCTTAACTACTAAATCAGCAGTAGAAAGGTCTGAAGCTGTATAGCCATCAATAGTTCCCACTTCTACAGTATAAGTACCAGGTTTAAGACTTGTTTGGTAAGTGCCTGTACCGTTAGAACCGATTGTAACACTTATTGGCGCATTATCGCCAAACTTAATAGTAGTGTCTGCACCTGCAGGACCATAAATTGTACCTGTGATATTTTCTGCATCTGCATCTGTAAGTGTAATATTTAATTCTGTAGTATCTTCTGTAATACTTACTGTATTTTCTCCGCTAATAACAAGAGTGTCTGTGCCAGTAAATTCATAAGTATAATCAAAATCCTTAGATAATTCTACAGAATAAGTTCCATCAGAAGCTATATCTGCAGTATAAACATCACCTGTTGTGTTATTAGTAAATGTAAGAGTTGAACCTTCTGCAATAGTATTGCCTGCTTCGCTGCTTACATTTACAGTACCTGAAACTGTTGCAGGTACCTTCTTTTGATATGTAATACCTACTAATGCAAAATTAGATGTTCCGTCTGTAAAAATATTGTAACTCTTTTCATATTCCACAGGAATTGTATAAGGAGTTGCAGTTATTGTATAATCAGCACCTGTCTTATCAATTGCAGTAGTAGAAACATAATAACTCTTGTCGCCAGTATAGAAATACAATGTTGCCCAGCCGTCAGAAGCAGGAGTAAAGGTTACGCTGCCAAAGTTGCCGGCATTGTATTTACCGATTTTATATGAAGTATGTCCCTCCATAGTACCATCAGAGTATGAAGTTAAATTAACCTTTGAGTTTGTTACCTTAATTATAGAGCCTTCTGCACCATAAGATTTTGCAACAAAATTGCCGTCTGTTAAATTTTCATCAGCCCAGAATTCAAAATCATTAGCTATAGTTGGGTCAAGTTCAGGCTCAGGCTCAGGCTCTACTATATCTTCAACAACCTCATTGTTATAAACAATGTTTTTGAAAGTTACATCGGCATTTCTTGAAGCAAAGAAACCTGCATAAATAACGCCTTTCATCTGAGTATCACTAAGCTGGAATTTAGAAACATGCTCTCCATAAGTAACAGTATAATAAGTTCCTGCCTTAGCAATGCTTACATGAACAGTATCTCCTGCCTTTGGAAGTTCAGTTGTTCTGTCAAGGTATTCTTCATAGTCTAAGCTGCTGTTTGATTTAATAAAACCTGCATAAGGCTTTGAACCTGCCATTTTATAAGGACCGGCAACAACATAGTTACCCATATCAAAGCCTTCAGTTGTTGTAAAACGAGTATCAACTGCAATTTTATCTGTCATCATAGCACCAAAAGATACCTGAGAATTAGTATTATCAACAGAGTTTATTGTAACATCAGCAATAATCTGGAAATTCTCAAGAGCTGAAATTGGCTGATAATAGAATGATAAACCGTCAACAGTAGCAGAAAGCTTACCTTTGCCGCCGACTGCCTTAACATTTACATTCTCTCCATTTTCAGTAATATCAAAATATTGTTTAAAAGAGTCTTTTGTGCTTGGAGTTGCACCAATAACACCAAAAGCTGAACCATACCATGGAGAAGTAGTAGTCCAAATACTGCTGTTTAACGCATCACCTGTAATATCATCAGTATCTCCTTCACTTGTACTTGGATCAACATAGCTTGGATCAACAAACAAGTCTGTTTCCTCTGAAGGTTCTGCGGCATTTTCTAATTTATAAGCAGCTAATTCAGTAGGTGCGTTCTGATATATTAAATTAGCTATCATTTTTGCACCATAGTTATTGATATGAGTCTTATCTACAGAAAGAAGATTGTTTTGTGCATGGTATTTAGCAGCATAGTCAAGACCTACTGTATTATATTGTGTTTCAGTTAAAGTTGTAAGGTCAATAAAACCTATGCCACAATTTTCTGCAAGTTCTTCTGCACAAAGTCTGTAGTCACCACCATTAGCTTTATGCAAATCTGTATCCTTGAAAGATGTACCGCTTGGAAGTCTTACAATAGGTGAACATAATATAGGTGTTGCACCTGCATCCTGTGCTACCTTTATATAATTATTATATAAAGAATATTTGAAAGATGTATCATCATCCAAACCACCTGTAGGGTTAGTATACAAACCTTCTGTTGTTTTCTCATCATTGTGACCAAAAGCAATTAAAAGGATGTCACCTGATTTAATGTTACTTGTCAATGTTGTGTAATTCTTTTCAGTTGTAAAACTTAAAGAACTTCTTCCTGACATAGCAAGGTTTGATATATTAACCTTACTTGTATCAAAATAATCAGCAAGTTTGTCACCAAAACCTACTCTTTTGTAATAATAGCCATTATCAGTTGATTCAGAATAATGGCAACCGGTTGAATCACCAACGAGATATATTGTTGGCAAATCATCAGCAAGAGCCTGTTGAGAATACATTACTGTCATACAAGAAAATGTCATTGCAACTGATAAAAGTAAACTCAACACTCGCTTAAATTTCTTATTCAATTTTTATACCTCCTTTTTCTGAATAAAGTATAATTAAATATTTTTCTCTGCTGTACAGCTCAGCAGAAATAAAACAACTTTGTTAGTACATAAATGATACTAAAATGCCAAAGTGTTTTAACATTTTTAAATGATGTTTCCCCCTTTGTTTGAAATATTTATGTAATATAGATATTACACTACTGTAATAACAGTATTATACCATAATTTTACTTTTTAAAGAAGAACTTTTATAAAGCAGTTTTAACAAATATTGGTTTACTAATTTATACAATATATACAAATTATTATTTCTTTGTATGTATTACAATCACATAAAAATATTGATTTTGCAGTATTTACTTATGATATATTAACAAAATATTCAATATCTTATATAATAATACTATTAAACATATATGAATAATAATAATTTGGAGGTATATTATGAGTAATGTATTAACAAGAGAGGAAGCTTGGAAACTTATTAGTAACTTGGTGGTGAAAGTCCACTACAGACTTGGCAGTAGGAACTGTTAGCAGAGGACAAGGGCGTCCATCGTGAGGTGGAGTCTGAAGGAAGTCTAATAAAAACCCTTGGTCTGACGAACAAAAACCAAATATAAGGAGTATGCAGGGCGGACGAGCATACAAGTCAAAGCAAAGTCAAATAATTTTGCGAGGGTATGTTGGAAACAAATAGTGACAAGGGAGCGTGTAGTGTTACCAAGCTAGAAAGGTCAAGAAAAGACGGTGCAGAGAGCTTACTCGAAAGAATCCTTGATAGGAATAATCTCAATCGGGCATATCTGAGAGTTAAGAGAAACGGTGGTACGGCAGGTATTGACGGAATGACAGTTATGAAACGCTGCAACGAGTGGATAAGAAGGCGAATACGCCAAATTTACTGGAAGC
>JBJFFW010000089.1:0-5759 GCA_051892075.1 Lachnospirales bacterium | reverse complement strand
ATCATAATTTGGATTGTCAATTTTATTTATAAATATAAAAACAGGTATGTTATATTCTTTAAGAAGTTCAAAAAGAGTAACACTATGTGCCTGAACTTTTGAAACTCCGTCAATAATTAAAATTGCATAGTCCAAAACTGAAACAGCTCTTTCAGCCTCTGATGAAAAATCCGTATGTCCAGGTGTATCAATTAAAAAATATCTGCTATTATTGTAATAAAAATCAGCCAAGTCAGAAAAAATGGTAATTCCTCTTTCTTTTTCAATGAAATTACAATCCATATATGATGTTTTATAATCTACTCTGCCTAAAGTTCTTATTACATTATTTTTATATAAAATCTGTTCTGTAAAAGTGGTTTTTCCACTATCTACATGAGCAAGTATTCCAATAGTTTTATTCATAATATCATTCCTAATTTAATTAGAGGCAATACCCCAAGTGGCAACTACTCCATTACTAAGCTTAAAATACAAATATGAATTTTCATCAATATTATATTTGCAAATTGCCCAATCAGAATAATCAGGCTCACCGTAGGCAAGAGTAATTTCGTAAAGCGGCTTATCTATAGGTGAAAAACCTGAAAGATTATTTATTTTATTTGAAATAACCTCAATATCTTTTACTATTTCTTTGTTATCCTCTAATTTTGTAAATAATATAAATTCTCTGTATCTGTAGCTGTCGTAATAAAGGCTGTCTTCAGATACAGCTTCAGTTGTGGTTTCTGTTTCTTCTTCTGTTACAGACTCACTTTCTGTTTCAAAAGTAGTAATTTCTGTTTCTTCTTCCATAAATACAATAGGATTACCTAAAACAGCCTTAAAACTATCTAAGCTAAAATTAACTGCAAGCCTTTTATCATCATATAAAATATAACTGTCTACTATGGCATCAGGAGTAGAATTTGGGATAATAACAACATCAATAGGTTCTTCTGTTGTAGTTTCCGTAGGTCTTATAATATCAGTAGTTTCCTCTGTTGTATATTCAAAGGTAGTAGTTTCCTCTGTAATTTCTTCAAAGGTTGTAGTTTCAATCATATTGCCAAACTCATCATACTCAGGTCTTAATGAACAAGCATAAATTATACCGCAAAATACGATTATTACAACTGCAATAATTGCAATTTTCTTCTTTTTATCCATTGTCAATTTAATCACTCCGTATCTCCACTTAAATTTTCAAAGTCTTCATAAAGCTCTAAAAGTTTTTCTTCAAGAGTTTCTTTTTCTTCAAAAATTTCTCTTGATTTATAAGCATTTGTATAAATTTCTTCCTTTTCAAGCTCTAATAAAAGCTCATTTATTTTTTCTTCTACAGACTCAATTTCTTCTTCTATTTTTTTAAGCTGATTTTCTTTTTTTCTCTGAATAGCCTGTAACTGTTTTTGTTTTTTCCAGTCAAGCTTATTTTCCGTTATAGTTTCCTCCACTAAAACATTATCTAACACAACTTTTTTCTTTTCAAGGTAATAATCATAATTGCCAAGATAAATATTTGCCTTATTTGGAGTAAGCTCTACAATTCTTGTAGCTGTACTATTTATAAAATATCTGTCGTGGGAAATATATAAAACAGTTCCCTCATAATCTCTTAAAACATTTTCAAGAATTTCCTTTGAATTTAGGTCAAGATGATTTGTAGGCTCGTCTAAAATAAGGAAGTTAGCATTGGATAACATAATTTTAGCAAGAGCCACTCGTCCCTTTTCTCCACCTGAAAGGGTTGAAATAGTTTTAAAAACATCATCACCTGTAAAAACAAAGGCTGCAAGGGTATTTCTTATTTTTGTGTTGTTAAGATTAGGATAAGCATCAGATATTTCATTAAAAATAGTCTTATCAAGTCCTAAATCACTTTGTTCCTGGTCGTAATAGCCAACCACAACAGATGCACCAAGTTTTACACTTCCACTAATTGGTTTAAGCCTATTTAGTATAATTCTAAAAAGTGTAGTCTTTCCTATACCATTTGGACCAATTAAGCAAACCTTTTCTCCTTTTTTAATATCAAAGGAAATATTTTCAAAAAGCTTTGTGTTATCAAAAGCCATTTCTAAATTTTCAACAGTTAAAACATCATTTCCACTTTCTTTTTCAGGAACAATTTTAAAGTGCATAATTTCAGGCAAACTTTCAGGAGCATCAACCTTGTCCATTTTTTCAAGAGCTTTTTCCCTGCTTTCAGCTCTTTTTATGGATTTTTCTCTGTTAAATTCCCTAAGTTTTTTAATAACTTCCTGCTGATGTTTAACTTCTTTTTGATAATTTACATATTTTTTATACTCTATTTCTCTGTCAACAAGCTTTTTTTCAGCATAATAGGAATAATTGCCGTAAAAAATTTTAGCCTTTCTGTTTTCAATCTCAATTACTTTTTTTGCTACTCTGTCAAGGAAAAATCTGTCGTGAGATACTACTATTACAGCCTTTTTATAGCCTTTTAAATAGTCCTCAAGCCAGTTTAAAGCCTCAATATCAAGGTGATTTGTAGGCTCATCTAAAAGAAGAACATCAGGTTCAGACAAAAGAAGTTTGCCAAGAGCAACTCTTGTTTTTTGTCCACCTGAAAGCTCTGCAATTACTTGATTTGACTCATCATCACTAAAGCCAAGACCTTTTATTACACCTCTTAATCTGCTCTCATACTCATAAGCATTTTTCTTTTCAAGCTCAAGAGAAAGATTATCGTATTCTTTCATAAGCTCCTTTAAGCTATCCCCCGACAACTCTGCCATTTTTTCTTCCATATCCCTCATTTTAGCCTCAAGTGCCATAACAGGCTCAAAAACAGTCAAAAGTTCGGCATAAATAGTCTTAGTGCTGTCTATTTCAAGATTTTGAGAAAAATAGCCAATAGTAGTGCCTTTTGGCATTGCAATTTCTCCACTATCTAAAGAAAGCTCTCCCGTTATAATCCTAAAAAGGGTACTCTTTCCTGCACCATTTACTCCAACAATGGCAACTTTTTCTCCTTCTTCTATATTAAATGTAATATTTTCAAGAATTATATCTTCTCCAAAAGCCTTGGAAACATTATTAAGTGCTAATATCATATTAATTCTCCTAAAAAAAGCATAGTTCTAACTATATATTGTAACAGAAATCTTTCAATATTTAAAGTATAAGATTGACAAATTTTAAATAATATTTTATACTTATGATGGGTGATACGAATGGAAGATAAAAAAATTTCAATAGCAGTTATTAAAAGACTGCCAAGATATTACAGATATCTGGGTGATTTGCTTGATAATGGCATTACCAGAATTTCATCAGGAGATTTAAGCAAGAGAATGAAAGTTACTGCCTCTCAAATAAGACAGGACTTAAATAAGTTTGGCTGTTTTGGTCAGCAGGGCTATGGATACAATGTTGAGATGCTTTATGAAGAAATTAAGAAAATTTTAGGTCTTGATAAAACTTACAACCTTGTTATTATTGGTGCCGGCAATTTGGGACAGGCTCTTGCCAACTATGCAAATTTTGATAAAAGAGGTTTCAAATTTATTGGTATTTTTGATAAAAATCCCGACCTTATAGGAATTGATATTCAAGGAATGAAAATTCGTGATGTGCAAACTCTTGGGGATTTTCTCAAAAATAATAAAGTAGATATTGCAGTTTTAACACTCCCTAAGACTAATTCTACAAAAATTTCTCCGATTTTAGTTGAAAACGGAGTAAAAGGCATTTGGAATTTCTCCCATGTAGACCTTAATACCCCTGATGATGTAATTGTTGAAAATGTGCATCTTACTGATTCACTTATGACTTTAAGCTATAAATTAAGTGAAATTGACAAATAATATTTCTAAATTTTAAAGAGCTGTAGAAAATGTTTCTTCAGCTCTTTATTTTTTACAAAATCATAAGTAAAGTACCAACACTTATTAGTACACAGCCTAAAATTGATTTAAAACTAAATTGTTCATGCAAAATAACTGCTGCCATTATCATAGTTATAACCACACTTAATTTATCAATGGGAACTACCTTTGATACTTCACCAATTTGAATTGCCTTGTAATAGCAAAGCCATGAAGCACCTGTTGCCAAGCCTGATAAAATAAGAAAAATCCAACTTCTTTTGCTTATTTCAGCTATACCACCTTGGGTATTTGTAATAAAAACCATACCCCAAGCCATAATTAAAACCACAAGTGTACGAATAGCCGTTGCTAAATTAGAATTTACTCCATCTATTCCTATTTTTGCTAAAATTGATGTTAAAGCAGCAAAAACAGAAGACGCTAAAGCAAATACAAACCACATTTATTTTCCCCTCCAAATATATTAAAAAGGAGCTGCCAAAGACAGCCCCAAAAACATAAAATTAAATTAAAGATTCATAAAGCTTAGTAATATCTTCTACTGAAGTTTCCTTAGGGTTACCAGGTCTGCAAGCATCATCATAAGCTGATTGAGCAAGGAAAGGAATATCCTCTTTCTTAACAATTTCCTTTAAGTCAGCAGGAATACCAACATCTTCAGAAAGCTTTCTAACTGCGTCTACAGCAGCCTTTCTATATTCCTCAACACTCATATTTTCTGTGCCTTCTACACCCATTGCCTTAGCAATATCTCTGTACTTTTCACCTGTAGCCTCAGCATTATATTCCATAACAGTAGGTAAAATAATAGCATTTGCTACACCATGAGGAGTATCATATAAAGCACCTAAAGGATGAGCCATAGAGTGAACTATACCAAGACCTACATTTGAAAAACCCATACCTGCAACATACTGTCCAAGAGCCATACCCTCTCTGCCCTCTGGAGTGTTATTAACTGCACCTCTTAAATTCTTAGCAATAATTTCAATAGCCTTTAAGTGGAACATATCAGATAATTCCCAAGCACCGGCAGTAATATAACCTTCAATAGCATGAGTTAAAGCGTCCATACCGGTAGCAGCAGTAAGTCCCTTAGGCATTGAACTCATCATATCAGGGTCAACAAAAGCCACAACAGGAATATCCTTAGGGTCTACACAAACCATCTTTCTGTTTTTAGCTGCATCAGTAATTACATAATTAATAGTAACTTCGGCAGCAGTACCGGCAGTTGTAGGAACTGCAAAAATAGGAACTGACTTATTCTTAGTAGGAGCAACACCCTCTAAGCTTACTACATCACTAAAATCAGGATTATTAATAATAATACCAATAGCCTTAGCAGTATCCATAGAAGAACCGCCGCCAATAGCAATAATATAATCAGCACCACTAGCCTTATAAGCCTCTACACCTGTCTGCACATTTTCAATAGTTGGGTTTGGCTTAATGTTTGAATAAATTTCATATTCAAGATTAGCACTATCTAAAACATCAGTTACCTTTTTAGTTACACCAAATTTAATAAGGTCAGGGTCTGAACATACAAAAGCCTTTTTAAAACCTCTGCCCTTTGCTTCATCACTAATAGCATTAATTGCCCCTGAGCCATGATAAGAAGTTTCGTTTAATACAAATCTGTTAGCCATTTTAAAATTCCTCCTTTAAATAGCTTTCTAAATGTTTCTATAAATATTATACATCTAAATATCTTTAAACTCAATACAAATTTATGAAGATTTACTTAAATTTGACAATTTTTTATCAAATTTATATGAAGTATTTGATTTTATTGTGTTTAAAAATTCTTCTAAATTATCCATTTTATAGCTCCTAAATTATAATATATAAATATTCTTTAAATTTTATCTTGAATTTTCTTCATAATTTGTTCTGACAGAATCTATAATATATTGT
>JBJFFW010000088.1:0-5822 GCA_051892075.1 Lachnospirales bacterium | reverse complement strand
TGGGGTGAAACCCCAAAAGAAGCCCCAAAATTTACCAAAATAATTTTCCTTTCGTGTTTACATTTTGTTTACATTTATAATTCTTAATTTTTCTTTACTTTTTTCTTAAATTATGCTATACTTATCATAGTTAAAGAACAATATTAATTTGCTAAACTCTATTATTCATATACAACTCTCCACGAAAAAAGCAGCTCTCTCCACGCTGCTTTTTTCATTTGTCAAAATTCTCATCTTCTATTAAATTGCCGGAGGCTATAGCCTGTCTTGCAAGAAAATCGCATCTTTCATTTTCAACATTATCTGCATGACCTTTAACCCAAATAAAATTTACCTTATGAATTTTCAAAAGCTCTAACATTCTTTCCCATAAATCCACATTTAAAGCCTTTTTCTTATCGGATTTTATCCAATTTTTCTTTTTCCAGCCATAAACCCAACCTTTGGTTATTGAGTCTACTACATATTTTGAATCAGAATAAAGGTCTATTTCGCAAGGCTCTTTTAATGCCTCCAAAGCCTTTATAACAGCTAACATTTCCATTCTGTTGTTTGTGGTTTTTTTATAACCCTGACTAAGCTCTTTTCTGTATTCTCCATATAATAACACAGCTCCATAACCACCTGCTCCCGGATTTCCCGAACAGGCACCGTCTGTATAAATATCAATTTTTTTCATTATCTCACCTCAAAAAAGGGCTGATAAATCAACCCTTTTAAAAATTATTATTCACCATAAATAGCTCTTACTTCATCAAGTGCCTTGAAAGTACCAATGTCATAGCACTCCCCATTCATTACATAGCCATAAACAGGCTTTTTCTTATGTAACCACTGAAGAAAATATCCTGGAGCATCAGGACTGTTGCCAGTAGCTAAATATTCACTAAAGAGCTTAACAGTTTCCTTAGTGTAAATATATGTAGCAAAAGCTGCCTTGTTGCTTTTAGGATTTTGTGGCTTTTCTTCAAGGTCAAGAACTTTATTATCCTCGTCCATAAGCACAACACCAAGCTGCTTAATCATTTCCATATCATCAAACTGCTTTACGCATACACAATCAGCATTTTTCTCTACATAATAATCATAATATTCTTTAAGTTTATATGTAAATAAATTATCACCGGCAATAATAATAACATCATCATCAATTTTGCCCTGTTCAATAGTAAACTGAATATCTCCAATAGCACCTCTTTTAGTTTCATCAGAATCAGTGCCATCATCAATAACAATAATAGGCTTTACATTCTCCTTTTCTTCAGCCCATTTATCAAAATGAGAAGCAAACTTATGATTGCTAACAACATAAATAGAATCAACACTGTCAAGAGTGTTTACTTCCTCAACAATATAATCAATAATTGGCTTTCCTCCTACTTTAAGGAGAGGCTTAGGTGTGGTTTTAGTAAGTGGAAACAATCTTGTTGCATATCCTGCAACTAAAATTATAGCTTTCATTTTTATCCTCCAATCGCACTTTTTTCCATCTGAACTTAGTATATCACATAATATCACTTTATTCAATTAAATTTTTTTTAAATAAATTTTTAACAATGTTAAATTCCTTTTCTTCCGGAAGTGCAGTAAATTCCTTATCAAATAGATATGATAAAATACCACTTTGTGTTTTAAAAATAAGTTTATAACTGTGTAAAAACTGGCTCTTTAATTTATAATTATCTCTAAAAAATCTGTTGGTTTTTTCATCTCCATATTTCATATCACCTATAATGGGGTGAAAAATATGTGCCATACATACTCTTATTTGATGAGATTTGCCTGTTTCAAGTTTAATTTTTAAAAGGCTGTAGTTATCATTAAAGGCTATTGGTTCATATTTTGTAAGAATATACTTTCCTTTTTCACCAAGTTTAGCAATATTATCATTAGTTTTTGAATGATAGCCCTCAACTATACCTGCCTTTGTAACCTTTCCTTTAACAACAGTTAAATAATATTTATCTACAAGTCTGTTACTAAAAGCTAAATTTAACTGCTGCACAGACTCTAAATTTTTACCCATTACAACAATTCCACTTGTGTTAGTGTCAAGACGGTTACAAATAGAGGGAGTAAAATCACTTTCTGAAGATATATCATACTCACCTTTTTTATAGAGATAATAAAGAAGTTGGTCATTTAAGGTGTTATCCCTGTTATTTTTATCAGGGTGGCAAATAAGTCCTTTAGGCTTATTGCAAATTAAAATATTTTCATCTTCATAAACAATTTTAAAATCTAAATTTTGTTCTTTTACGGTTTTTTCAGCCATAAAATTTCCTAAAGTTTCATCAGATAAAAAAAGCTTAATATTATCACCGTCACATAAAATTTCACTGCCCAGAGCCTTTTTATTATTTAGTTTTATATTTTTCTTTCTAAGCATCTTATAAATAAAGGACTTTGGAGCTTTGTTTAAATATTTAAGCAAATATTTATCAAGTCTTTGACCTTTTTGAGCTGATGTAATAAAAATTTCTCTCATAATTATACCCTTTTATTCTATAACTTCAATTAAAAAACTTACAGGTCTAAAACCGTCATTACAGGATATCATAGCCGATTTTTTATTTTTCATCCAGCCACTATAAATATCCTCTCCACCGTAAGCTAAAGTCATAACAAAAGCTGACATACTCTCCCAAGCACTATCACACATTCCCTCTGGCTTTTCCCAACCATTTGCTATAAAAACCTGACCAAGGTGCATATTGCAGGCGTGTTCTAAGGGATTTTCATATTTTTCAATTAAATCTTTGTAGCAAGCCATTTTCATAACTGTAATTTTGCATTTTTTCATAAAATCACCTAAACATATTAAAAGGGATTGTATAATCACAACCCCTTTAATAAACTACATAGTTAGTAACTAATACTTGTTCGGGCGAACAATGTTCGCCCCTACTATTACCTATTACCTATCTATCAGTTTATCCACTTTAAGTAAGCATTTATAAACATTTCAAGGTCGCCGTCCATTACAGGCTGAACATTACCTGTTTCAGCGTTGGTACGGTGGTCCTTAATCATATTGTAAGGGTGGAAAACATAACTTCTTATTTGAGAACCCCAAGCAATATCCTTTACTTCACCTCTTATATCCTCAAGCATTTCGCCCTGTTCTTTAAGCTTCATTTCATAAAGCTTTGCCTTTAACATTTTCATAGCCATATCCTTATTTTGGAACTGACTTCTTTCGTTTTGGCACTGAACAACAGTATTAGTAGGCATATGAGTAATTCTTATGGCAGATGATGTTTTATTTACATGCTGACCACCTGCACCACTTGCTCTATAGGTATCAATTCTTAAATCATCAGGATTAATTTCCACTTCAATATCATCATCAAGCTCCGGCATAACATCACAGCTTGCAAAAGAAGTATGTCGTCTGCCACTGGAATCAAAAGGAGAAATTCTAACTAATCTGTGAATACCCTTTTCGCTTTTTAAATAACCAAAGGCATTTTCCCCTGTTACCATAAATGTTACAGACTTTATACCTGCTTCATCACCGTCCTGATAATCCAAAAGCTCAAAACCAAACTCCTGTTTTTCAACCCACTTACTATACATTCTGTAAAGCATTGAAACCCAGTCGCAAGCCTCTGTACCGCCTGCACCTGCGTGTAGAGTAACAATGGCATTACAATGGTCATACTGACCTGTAAGTAAGGTAGAAATTCTAAGATGCTCAAATTCCTCCAAAAACTTTTCCTTCATAGACTTAGCTTCCGGCACAAGAGATTCGTCATCTTCTTCATTTCCCATTTCTACAATAGTTAAAAGGTCGTCATAACTTGATTTTAAATTATCAAAACCTTCAATTTTATTTTTAAGCTGCTTAGTCTGCTGCAAAATCCCTTGAGCTTTTTCCATATCATTCCAAAAATCAGGGTCGGCAGCAATTTCTTCAAGCTCACTAACCTTATCTTTTGCTTCTCCTATATTTAAAGAGTCCTTTAAAGTATTAAGTTCGGCTTTATAAGGAGCCATTTCAGATGCAATCTGCTCTAATTCAAAAATCATACAAAATCTTCCTTTTTATTACGCATTTCTGCCACAGCAGTTTTTATATTTAAGTCCGCTGCCGCATGGACAAGGGTCATTTCTGCCAATTTTGGCTTCTTTTCTAACCTTAGGACCACTTGATGCAGAATCATCCTTATTAGTAGATACTGGAGTTGCAACCTGTTCTCTTTCAGGAGCAGTCATAACTCTAACATGGAACATACCCTTAACAATATCCTTCTGAATATTATTAGTAAGTTCTTCAAACATATCATAGCTTATAAACTGATATTCAATAAGAGGGTCTCTCTGAGCATAACCTCTAAGGCTGATACCCTGACGCATTCTGTCCATATCGTCAATATGGTCCATCCACTTACTGTCTACAACTCTTAAAGTAATAACTCTTTCAAGCTCTCTTACAATTTCAGAGCCAAATTCTTCTTCTCTTGTGTTGTATCTTTCTACAGCGGCATTATAAATTCTATCAATTAAATCCTCTTTAGTAAGCTTATCTTTATCTTCATCAGATAATAAGAAATAATCAAGACCAAAAACAGGTTTAAGCTGTTCGTTAAGTTCAGCCATATCCCATTCACTTGGCTCATCATCATTAAGACAAGTAGCATTGACAGCTCTTGTAATTACAGCCTTAATCATAGATAAAATCTTATCTTTAAGGTCCTCACCACTTAAAACTTCTCGTCTTTGAGCATAAATAATTTCTCTTTGTTCATTCATTACCTTATCATAATCAAGAAGTCTTTTTCTTGCTGCAAAGTGGTTAGCCTCAACCTTTTTCTGGGCATTTTCAATAGCCTTTGAAAGAAGGCTTGCCGCAATAGGCTCATCTTCAGGAAGTCCAAGCTTTGCAATAGTATTTTTAGTTTTATCTGAACCGAATAATCTCATAAGTTCATCTTCCAAAGATAAGAAGAACTTAGACTCACCAGGGTCACCCTGTCTGCCTGAACGACCTCTTAACTGGTTATCAATTCGTCTTGATTCGTGACGCTCAGTACCTACAATTTTAAGACCTCCAAGCTCTGTAACGCCTTCTGCAAGCTTAATATCTGTACCTCTACCAGCCATATTAGTAGCAATAGTAACAGCACCCTTTTCACCTGCAAGAGCTACAATTTCAGCTTCCTTTGCGTGATACTTGGCATTTAAAACCTGATGCTTAATACCCTCAAGCTTTAACATTTTGCTAAGTTTTTCAGAAATATCAATATTAACTGTACCTACAAGTACAGGCTGACCTTTTTCATAAGCCTCTTTAACTTCTTTTACTACAGCTCTATACTTGGCATCTTCTGTCTGATAGACAACATCATCAAGGTCTTTTCTTAAAACAGGCTTATTAGTAGGAATACAAACTACATCAAGACCGTAAATAGCTCTAAATTCACCTTCTTCAGTCTGAGCTGTACCTGTCATACCTGCTTTTTTATTATATTTATTAAAGAAGTTCTGGAAAGTAATAGTAGCTAAAGTTTTGCTCTCTCTTTGAACTTCAACATGCTCTTTAGCTTCAATAGCCTGATGCAAACCATCAGAATATCTTCTACCAGGCATCATACGGCCTGTAAAAGTATCTACAATTACAATTTCACCATCAGCTATAACATAGTCCTTATCAAGGAACATATTATAATTAGCCTTTAAGGCATTGTTAATATGGTGCTGAATTTCAAGATTTTCAGGGTCAGATAAATTTTCAAGGTTAAAATACTTTTCAGCCTTTGTAATACCCTCCTGAGTTAAGCTTACAGCCTTAGCCTTTTCATCAACTACAAAATCCCCTT
>JBJFFW010000087.1:0-5834 GCA_051892075.1 Lachnospirales bacterium | reverse complement strand
TGAGGCGAGAGTGTCATTATAATTTAAGCTTCCCGTAACTATATTTTGTCCCACAAAAAAATAGCCTGTTATTAACACAAAAAAGCCTAAAAAACCCCAGCCTACAACAGTATTAAAATAAGTTTTTATTTCCTTTAAAAAAATTGCCGTCATAACTTTTTCTCACTTTCCATCTCACCTGTAATTACCTTTAAAAATACATCTTCAAGACTTAATGAATAAGGCTTTAACATTAAAACACTTATTTTATTTACAGCTAAAATTGCAAATACAGCCTCTCTTATATCCGTATTTTCCTCTCCTGTAATTTTTAAATCACAAGTTCCGTCATCATTTATCTTCTCAACTGTTACATCTTTAATAATATCAAGCCTTTTTATAGCCTCTATGGCTCTTAACGAATCACCTTTAATTGTAACTAAAACTACATTTTTAACGCCTTCTGCATTAATATTTTTAGTTGTATCATCAGCCACAATCTCACCGTTATTTATTATAATAACTCTATCACAAATTTGATTAACTTCACTTAAAATATGAGAACTTAAAATTACAGTATGCTCCTTACCAAGAGATTTAATAAGACTACGCATTTCAATAATCTGTTTAGGGTCAAGTCCAACAGTTGGTTCATCTAAAATAAGAACTTCCGGATTACCAATTAAGGCTTGGGCAAGACCTACTCTCTGCCTATAACCCTTTGATAAATTACCAACTAACCTTTTTGATACTTCACTAAGACCTGTAGTTTTTAAAATTTCTAATATCATAGACTTAATTTCACTTTTTTTAACCTTTTTAAGTCTGCACACAAAATCAAGATATTCATTAACTGTCATATCAGCATACAAAGGTGGAGTATCAGGAAGATAACCCAAATTTTGTTTAGCCTTTTCAGGTTCTTCCAAAATATCATAGCCATTAATTTTAACACTGCCCTCTGTAGATGAAATATAGCCTGTCATCATATTCATAGTGGTTGTTTTGCCTGCACCGTTAGGTCCTAAAAAACCTACCACTTCACCTTTATTTATATTAAAACTTATGTTATTTACAGCAGTATGTAAACCAAATTTTTTTGTAAGGTTATTTACCTCAATCATTTTTTATCCTCCAAATACTATATTAAGAATATAATACAACATTTTCAGGATTTTTTCAATAAATATAAAAATCTTCATTTATTCTTACAGACTTAAAAAGTTGAAATTTAGGTAAAATATGTTATAATTATGTTATACATGGAAAAAATATACCACCGGGGGTTATGTTATGAAAAAATTATTGCTTCTTTGCAACAATAAAGCAGGAAAAAATACAATTAAAAAATATATTCCTGATATTATAGATTTTTTTAATAAAGCAGGTTTTGAAGTAACAGTATATATTTCACAATATAAATCTCATGTAACCAATATACTATTAAATACCGGAGAAGAATATGACAATGTTGTATGTTGTGGCGGAGATGGTACTCTTAATGAAACTGTTACGGGAATTGTAAATCTTGAAAAAAAGCCTGTAATAGGCTATATTCCTTGTGGCTCTACCAATGATTTTGCCGTTACCCTTGGTATACCTTTAGAAATTGGTGAGGCTTATGATGTAGCCGTAAATGGAAATGAGCAAATGATTGATGTGGGAGAAATTAACGGCAAATATTTCACCTATGTATCTGCCTTTGGAATTTTTACAAATGTATCCTATGAAACTCCTCAAAATATGAAAAATATGCTTGGGCATCTTGCTTATGTACTTGAGGGAGTAAAGCAAATTGGAAATTTCCCTTCATATAATATAACTGTGGAATATGATGACGGCATTATAAATGATGATTTTGTACTTGGATTTGTTGCAAATTCTAAAAGGGTTGGTGGTTTTACAATTTATGATGATAATGAAATTGACCTTGATGACGGTTTATTTGAGGTTATATTAGTCAGAAAAATTAAAAATCTAAATGATGTTAAAGATTTTATGGCTTTCTTTTTAAATTCCGAATCTAACAATAATTTAATTTATTCCTTTAAAACTTCTCATATAAAATTTACTTCTAACGAAGATATTAACTGGACTATTGACGGTGAATACTGTGGTTCTTACAAATTTGCACAAATTGTCAACCACAAAAAGGCAATTACCATTAAAAAATAAAAAACTGTTGCAAGTTAATCTTAATTTGCAACAGTTTCGTTTTTATTTTAATCTTCTTCTGTAAACAACAAGCATCATAATAATAATTAAAAATATAAGTAAAACAGCAATAGTTGCTCTGTAATCCTGTAAAGCAATTACAACAGCAATAACAGAACTGCCAAAGCTTAAACAATAATGAGCAACAACAGCCTGTTTGCTTGAATAGCCTGAATCCACAAGTCTGTGATGAAGATGTCCCCTGTCAGGACTCATAATAGGCTGATGATTAACAGCTCGTCTAATCATGGCAAAAGATGTATCTAAAATAGGCAAAGCCATAGCTAAAATAGATAAAAGTATAGATAAAATAGCATAGCTTTTAAACACACCTATACAAGAGCTAACAGCAAGTACATAGCCTAAAAAAGTAGAACCTGTATCACCCATATAAATTTCAGCAGGAGCAAAATTTCTAGGCAAAAAGCCAAGAGAAGAACCTGCAAGGCAAGTACATATAACCGTTGCAAGAATATTGCCTGATAAAACACAAAGTACAGTAAGGCAAATAGATGCAATACTTGTAACTCCTGCTGCAAGTCCGTCAAGACCGTCAATTAAGTTAACGGCATTAATAAGACCCACAATCCAAATAACTGTAAAAACAGGGGCAAAAGGCTTTAAAACCTCCCAAAAAGGCCACATTATAAAGTCAAGCTTTGTACCTGTAGATACAACTATAACTGCAACTATAATCTGGACCAAGAGCTTAAATTTAGCACTTAGTTCATATACATCATCAAACATACCAACTATTACAATAATTACAGCACCAATTATAAAACCTGCAAATCTTAAAGAGTGAAACTCCTCAACAAAAGGCATTAAAAGCACTATAGAGCCTAAAAAGCCCAAAACAATAGCAAGCCCTCCCATAAGTGGCACAGGCTCATTATTCATACCTCTGGCTCTTGGATAATCTACAGCCTGAAATTTAAAAGCGACTTTTTTAGCAAAGGGTGTAGTAAGAAGTGTAATTGTAAAGGAAACTGCAAAAGCAGTTATATACAAAAGCCAATTCTGGGACATAAAAAATCCTCCTAAAAAATTACTTAGTACCAAACATTCTGTCGCCTGCATCACCAAGACCAGGTACAATATAACCCTTATCGCTAATCTGTCTGTCTAAAGCTGCACAATAAACATCTACATCAGGATGTTCCTGCTGAAGTTTTTTAACACCGTCAGGTGTACAAATAAGACAAATATACTTAATATTTTTAGCATTTCTTTCTTTTAAGAACTGAATTGCAGCAGAAGCAGTACCTCCTGTAGCCATCATAGGTTCAAGTACAAAAACTTCGAGATTTTCAATATTTTCAGGAAGTTTGCAATAATATTCAATAGGCATAAAAGTATTAGGGTCTCTGTAAATACCAATATGACCAACCTTTGCATTAGGCACAAGAGATAAAAGTCCGTCAACCATACCAATACCTGACCTTAAAATAGTAACTACGCCAATTTCCATAGCCATAGTTTCACACTTAGCCACTCCAAGAGGAGTTTCAACTTCAACTGTCTTTTTGCCTAAATCCTTAGTAGCCTCATAGCATAAAAGAGTTGAAACCTCACCTACAAGTTCTCTAAATTCCTTATGGTTAGTATCCTTGCTTCTTAATCTTGCAAGCTTACTTTGTACCAATGGATGTTCAATTACAAATAATTCGCTCATAATTTTTATCCTCCTTAATCTTCAAGCATAGAAATTCGTCTGATATGTCGTTCGTCATTAGAAAATTCAGTAGCTAAAAAAGCCTCAACAATTTCAAGAGCAAGCCCTGGGCCAATAACCCTTGCACCCATAGCCAAAATATTAGCATTATTATGCTCTCTTGTAGCCTTAGCAGAAAAAACATCGTGGCATAAAGCTGCTCTTACGCCCTTAACCTTGTTTGCAGCTATTGAAATACCAATACCTGTACCGCAAATAATTATACCCTTATCACACTCACCACTTGCAACGGCATTTGCAACAGCCTTTCCATAAATAGGATAATCGCAAGAGTCTGATGTATAAGTACCATAATCTTTATATTCAATATTTTGTGATTTTAAATAATCTATGACAGTGTTTTTAAGTTCCAATCCACCATGGTCACAACCTAAGCCAATCATATCCCTTTTTCTCCTTTCTACACCTCAATAATAGAGTAGCCTGCCGCTTTTTTAAGTCTGTTCATAATAGCAAGACCAAGCTCATCTTCCTGTAAACCCTCTGCAAAAACTTTTTCAATACCATAATAATCACATTTTCTAAGCATTTTAAAAAGATTTGATGCAATAGTTTCAGGTAATTTTTTTGTACCTACAACAAGGACTTTAGTATTTTTATATTTATCTTTATTTTCTTCTGTAGCAATAACACCTGTTTTAAAACCTTTGTTATTAGTTTGAGAAATTAAATCATTAATTTTTTCTACAATCTTATCATTATCACCCTTTACAATTACCACATCAGCACTAGGTGAATAATGAGTATATTTCATTCCGGGAGCCTTAGGAGCTTCTCCCACATCAAGCTTTGTTAAAACAGCTTTGTCAATATCGATATCCCCTAAAACTTCCTTAAGCATTTCAACTGTAATTGAGCCTGGTCTAAGTAAAATAGGCTTGTCATCTTTTGTTACATCAACTATTGTAGATTCAAGTCCGAATTCACAATGACCTCCGTCAATAATCATATCTATTTTTCCACTTAAATCAAACTCTACATGAGATGCCCTTGTAGGACTTGGTCTGCCTGAAGTGTTGGCACTTGGAGCAGCAATAGGAGTATTGCAAAGAGAAATAAATAAATTTGCAACCTTATTTTCAGGAAATCTTATGGCAACAGTATCAAGTCCACCGGAAGTTTCCTTTGGCACAATATCCTTCTTATTAAAAACAAGAGTTAAAGGCCCAGGCCAAAAAGAATTTATTAATTTCCTTGCATTTTCCCCAACATCTTTTACAAGTCTGTCAAGGTCTGATAAAGCTGAAATATGCAAAATAAGAGGATTATCCGATGGTCTGCCCTTAGCCTTATAAATTTTTTTAGAGGCATTTGGGTTAAGTCCATCTCCCCCTAAACCATATACGGTTTCAGTTGGAAATGCCACAAGACCGCCTGATTTAATAATTTCAGCGGCCTTATTTAATATGTCTATATTATTCTTTGGATTTTCATAATCAACTTTAGAAATTATAGTATTCAATTATTTTGCACCACAACATTTTTTATATTTTTTACCACTGCCACATGGACAAGGGTCGTTTCTTCCAACCTTTTGTTCTGTGTTTACAACAGTTTTGCTTCTTTTTTGTTCCTTATAAAAAGCTTCAAGTTCCTCGGCTGAGAAAATATCATTCCACTGAGGTAATGAATACAAATGTTCAGCCTTGTACTCAACCATCTTCTGATATAAAGCCTTAAAATCAATTTTAATATCAAGCTCTGTATCTTCACTAAGATTTTCAAGGTCAACAGGTGGATTTTGCAAATCGTTAATGCCGTCTGCAAAGCCTGCAATATAAGGAGTTGGCATATCATACTTTTCAGCAATCTCCTTAACTGTTCCCTTAATTTCAGTTAATTTATTATTAAGAATATCCTCATAAATTTTCTGTTCTCTTGGAAGATAGTCATTCCAAATTTTATC
>JBJFFW010000086.1:0-5899 GCA_051892075.1 Lachnospirales bacterium | reverse complement strand
TTTTTATATCATACTTTTAAGTTCGTCCTCGCTTATAAGACCTACCTTTGTATTTGCAATTTCACCATTATTAAAAGCAATAATAGTAGGTACATACATAACAGAATATCTCTTAGCAAGGTCAGAATTTGCATCAATATCACAACTGCAATATTTAATATCAGAATTTTCTGATGCAACCTTTTCAAAAATTGGCTTCATCATTTGACAAGGACCACACCATATTGCTGAAAAATCCACAACAACAGGCTTATCGCTTTTTAATACTTCACTTTCAAAATTTTTACTGTCTACTTTAATAACTGACATAACGCTACCTCCTCGTTAAATAAATTTCTCCTTAATTTTTTCAAAAGAAAGAGGAGAAATTACATGTTCAATTCTGCAGGCATCTTCAGCAGCAGTTTTTTCATCTACACCTATGGAAATTAAAAACTTAGTAAGCACACGATGTCTTTCATATATTGTTTCCGCAATTTTGCGTCCTGATTCAGTTAGAATAATTTGATTAAGACCATCAGTTTCAATATGACCTTCTTTTTTCAATATAGACATAGCTCTGCTTACGCTTGGCTTTGAAAAACCGAGTTCGTGAGCTATATCAATAGCTCTGACATAGCCGTTTTTTTCTTTAAGCATAAGTATAGCTTCCAAATAATTTTCACCGGATTCTTGTATTGCCACCAAAAGCACCTCCACCATTGTCTACTTTCACCTATAATATAACACAATATAAAAAATATTTCAATAATTTTATGCTAATTATATTTTTATAGTAGAAAAATATTAAAATGTATGTTATAATCATTACATAATAATATCTAATATAAAAGGGAGGATTTTTTATGATACTTGACAAGTTCAAATTAAATGGAAAGGTTGCTGTAGTTACAGGTGCTAATACAGGTCTTGGACAGGGTATGTGTGTTGCCCTTGCTGAGGCTGGAGCTAAGGTTTGTGGCGTAGCAAGAAGAAGCTGTGAGGAAACTGCTAAGCTTATTGCAGAAAATGGCGGCGAATTTTTAGAAATTATTGCTGACCTTGGTACAACTGAGCATATTGAAAGAATTATAGCTGAAGCTAAGGCTAAGTTTGGCAGAGTTGATATTCTTGTAAATAATGCAGGTATTATTTTAAGAGAAGATGCAATTAATGTTAATGAGGCTGACTGGGACAAGGTTATTGACATTAATTTAAAGGTTGTATTCTTTATGGCTCAGGCTTTTGCAAGAGAATTTGAGGCTCAAAAAAGCGGCGGTAAGATTATTAATGTAGCATCTATGTTAAGTTTCCAAGGTGGTATAAGAGTTCCATCTTACACTTCAAGTAAATCTGCTATAATGGGCTTAACAAGAGCTTTAGCTAATGAGTGGGCAGCTAAGGGTATTAATGTTAATGCTATTGCTCCTGGCTATATGGCTACAAATAACACTACTCAGCTTAGAAACGATGCTGACAGAAACGATGCTATTCTTGGAAGAATACCTGCAGGCAGATGGGGTACTCCTGATGATATGAAGGGTGCTGTAGTATTTTTAGCTTCTGCTGCTTCTGATTATGTTAACGGTTATACTGTAGCTGTTGACGGTGGCTGGTTAGCAAGATAATAATTTTTTTAAATAGGAGTAAGTTATGTCAGGTTTATTTATTACTATGGAAGGTACTGATGGTGCAGGCAAAACCACTCAGATTAATATGCTTAGAGATTATTTATTAAATAAAGGCTTTAAAGTGGTTTGCACCAGAGAACCGGGAGGTACACCCATAAGCGAAAAAATAAGAGAGATTATACTTGATAAAAATAACAAAGAAATGTCAGCTGTTACAGAGGCTCTTTTGTATGCTGCCGCAAGAGCTCAGCATGTAAGTGAGGTTATATTGCCTACTTTAAACGAGGGCGGAGTAGTTATAAGCGACAGATTTTTGGATTCTAATTTAGTATATCAAGGCTTTGCCAGAGGTATGGGCGATAAAGTCATTAAAAGTATTAATAAATATGCTGTTGGTGATTTAGAGCCTGACATAACCTTCTTTTTAAAATTAAAGCCTGAAGACGGTATTTTAAGAAAAGAGCGACAGGCAGAACTTGACCGTATGGAAAGTGAAAGTTTCAAGTTTCATCAGAGAGTTTATGACGGCTATGTATCTTTAAGCCGTAAAAACAAGGCTAGAATTAAGACTATTGATGCAAGAGCTTCAATAGATGAAATTCATAATGCTATTGTAAATGGTGTAGAAGAACTTATAGAAAGCCGAAGTATTTAATTTTAAAAAAGTTTGTGAATTTATAATGAATAGTTTTAATGATATTTCCGGAAATGAAAATTTAATAGCTAATCTTAGAAATTCCATTACCCATGACCGAGTAAACCACGCATATATTTTTGAAGGTGGAAAGGGAATGGGTAAACTTTCTGTTGCAAAGGCTTTTGCTAAAACTCTTAATTGTTATGAGGGTGGAAGTGATAGTTGTGGTAAATGTGTAAGCTGTGAAAGCTTTGATAGTGATAATAACCCCGATGTTATTTATGTTACTCACGAAAAGGCAAGTGTTACAGTTGATGATGTTAGAGTACAGATTTTGCAGCAGGTAAGTGTTAAGCCTTATAATTGCAGATATAAAATTTTTATAATAAAAGATGCTGATAAAATGAATGTGGCAGCACAAAATGCTTTTTTAAAAAGCCTTGAAGAACCGCCAATTTATGCAAAATTTTTTCTGTTGTGTGAAAATAGCAGTAAATTACTTCCTACTATTTTGTCAAGATGTGTTCTTTTTAAATTAAGACCTTTGGCGGATTTTAAAGTGGCTGATTTTATTTCAAAAAAGCTTGATATTGATTTGGAGAGAGCCTCTCTTTTTGCCTCATATTCTCAAGGCAATAT
This sequence comes from Lachnospirales bacterium, assembly GCA_051892075.1. Classification (GTDB taxonomy): domain Bacteria; phylum Bacillota; class Clostridia; order Lachnospirales; family CAG-274; genus HGM11788. Next base: position 3,013 of record JBJFFW010000086.1, on the reverse strand, counting down.
TGGCAGAGCTTTAACTATTGCAAATTCAGAAAGTTTTGGAGAATACAGAAACAAGGCTATATCTCTTACAGATGAGCTTGAAAAATGCGATATGATTACTCTTTACAAACTTTCTGACAGTCTTAAAGATTATGACAAGGCTGTTTGTGATGAAATTTTAGAGGATATGTTTTTGCTATACAGAGATGCTTTAGTGTATAAATTAACGGGAAATAAAAACAGGGTTATTCAAAAAGACATTATTAATATTATAGTTAAAATTTCAAAGGTTTCATCATCAAGGCTTATTAATCGCTGCGAGGCTATAACCCTTACAAGAAATAACCTTAATATTAACAATGCCAACAAACAAATGGCTATTGAGGCATTGTTTTTTAAGATAAAGGAGAAATGATATGATAGTTGTTGGAATTAGATTTAAAAAAGCAGGTAAAATTTATTATTTTGACCCTGATAATATGGAAATGAAGCGTGGAGATAATGTTATTGTTGAAACTGCAAGAGGTGTAGAGTTTGGTACCGTTGAAATTGGCAACAGAGATGTTAGTGAAAGTGAAATTGTGTCACCTCTTAAAAAAGTTACAAGAATTGCTACTGAAGAAGATAAGGTTAAAAATGCTGAAAATAAAGAAAAGGAGAAATCTGCCTTTTCTATTTGTGTTGAAAAAATTAAAAAACACAATCTTGAAATGAAATTAATTGATGTTGAATATACATTTGATAATAATAAAATTATTTTTTATTTTACTGCTGATGGCAGAATTGATTTTAGAGAACTTGTTAAGGATTTGGCGTCTGTTTTCAGAACCAGAATTGAACTTAGACAGATTGGTGTAAGAGATGAGGCAAAAATGGTAAATGGCATTGGTATCTGTGGCAGAACTTTATGCTGTGCTACTTTTTTGGGAGATTTTCACCCTGTTAGTATTAAAATGGCTAAAGACCAAGGTCTTTCTCTTAATCCTTCTAAAATTTCTGGAGTTTGCGGCAGACTTATGTGCTGTCTTAAATATGAACAGGAAGCCTATGAAGAACTTTTGAAAAATCTTCCTAAAGAGGGAGATATTATTGATACTCCTGAGGGTGAGGGCGAAGTTTTAAGTGTAAGTGTAATTAAACAGATTATTAAAACTGCCGTTAGAAAGCCACCTAGAGATGATGTATCTGTGTGTTATTTCTCTCCTAGTGAAATTAGAATTATTAAGAGAAAACATAAAAACGAAGAAAAAATGTCAAAAGAAGAAAAACAGGAGTTAAAGGAAATTTTAGACTAATGTTATATGAAAATGAAAGGCTTGATGACCTTCATAGAAATAATTATAAAATAATTCAAAATTCAAAAGGTTTTTGTTTTGGACAAGATGCTGTGCTTTTAAGTGGCTTTGCTAAAGTTAAAAAAGGTGAAAAAGCTCTTGATTTATGCACAGGCACAGGAATAATTCCTATTCTTTTGGAGGCTAAAACAAAGGGCGAGCATTTTTCTGCTATTGAACTTCAAGAAATTTCAGCGGATATGGCTTATCGTTCTGTAAAATATAATAATCTTGAAAATAAAATTGATATTGTGCAAGGGGATATTAGAAAAATTGAAAATTATTTTAAGCTGCAATCCTTTGATGTTGTAACCTGCAATCCGCCTTATATGGTTTGTGGAAGTGGAAGTGTCTGCGATAATTCTCCAAAGGCTATTGCAAGACACGAAATTATGTGTAATATTGATGATGTTTTTAATTCAGCTTTAAAAATGCTTAAATTTGGCGGAAGATTATATATGGTACATCGCCCTGAAAGGTTAGCAGATATTTTTTGTTCTGCAAGAAAATATAAAATTGAGCCTAAATATATGCGTCTTGTTACTCCTTTTTATGGAAAAGAGCCTAATTTAGTGCTTTTAGAATGTGTTAAGGGAGGAAAAGCCTCTCTTAAAATTGATAAAAATTTGGTTGTTTATAATGATGATAACACCTATACCCCAGAGGTATATAAAATATATTATGAATAAGAGGAAATACTTATGCTTTATGTTTGTGGTACACCTATTGGTAATTTAGAGGATATAACTTTAAGAGTTTTAAGAATTTTAAAAGAGGTTGATTTAATAGCTGCTGAAGATACAAGACAGTCTGTTAAACTCCTTAATTTTTATGATATTAAAACTCCTCTTACAAGCTATCACGAACATAATAAAACCACAAAAGGTCCTGTCCTTATTAATAAACTTAAAGAGGGTATGGATATAGCCATTGTTACTGATGCAGGTATGCCCGGCATTTCAGACCCGGGAGAGGATTTAATAAGGCTTTGCTATGAAAATGACATTCCCGTAACTGTAGTTCCGGGAGCTACAGCAGTTGTTACAGCTTTGGTTTTAAGTGGGTTAAATGCAAGAAGTTATATTTTTGAGGGCTTTTTGCCTAAACATAAAAAACAGAGAAAAGAAGTTTTGGAAAGAACTAAATTAGAAACAAGAACTTTGGTTTTTTATGAGGCACCTCATCACCTTTTGCAAACTCTGGAAGAACTTTATTCTTATTGTGGCAACAGAGAATCTGCCGTTATAAGAGAGCTTACTAAAAAACACGAAACTGTGCAAAAAGATAAGCTTTTAAATCTTGTAAATTATTATAAGGAAAATGAACCTAAGGGAGAATTTGTAATTGTAATTGAGGGAATGGATATTTCTGATGTTAAGGCAGAGGAAATACTTAAATTTGATAATTTGTCTATAAAAGAGCATTATGATAACTATATTAATCAGGGAATGGACGAAAAAACAGCAATGAAAGCTGTTGCAAAAGATAGAGGCATAGGCAAAAGAGATGTCTATAATGAAGTTAAAAAGTAATGTTTATTACTATATAAGAAGGTCAAAGTTATTACTATACGACAGGGTTTTAATTGGGAGGTATTTTATGAAAATAACAGTTTTATACCAAAGTATGACAGGAACAACAAAATTAATGGCAGAACATATTGTAAATGGTATGTTATCTGTTAATGGAATTGAAGCAAG
>JBJFFW010000085.1:0-5939 GCA_051892075.1 Lachnospirales bacterium | reverse complement strand
ACTTAATTTGCATAAAGAAAGCGGTGTAGAACTAAAATAATCTACACCGCTGGAACTGTGATTTTTCGTCAACCACACCAGTTGACAAAGAACCTAAATTAATTTTTTAAATTTTTACTTCAAGAAAAATACTAATATTAATTATTATTCTTTTTTAAATTTTTCTCTGCTGTACTAAGCATAAGCTTAATTCTGTTAAGCTGATTTACTTCACTTGCACCAGGGTCATAGTCAACAGCAACAATATTACTGTTAGAGTATCTTCTTTTAAGTTCCTTTATTACACCCTTTCCTGTAACATGATTAGGTAGGCAGGCAAAAGGCTGAGTACAAATACAGTTAGGTACTCCACTATGTATAAGCTCTACAAGTTCGGCAGTTAAAAACCAGCCTTCACCGGTTTGATTACAAAGGCTTACTATATCCTTAGCCATATCCCCAAGCTCTGCTATATCACAAGGTGGTTCAAATCTGTTACTAGCCTTTAAAGCATCACACATTGGTCGTCTGTACCATTCAACAAATTTTATACCTAAATTAGAAGCTATAGTAGCTCCTTTGCTCATTCCAAAACACTTTTCTTTATATTCAGTATTGTATAAACAATATGTAAAGAAATTAATAAGGTCAGGAACTACAGCCTCAGCACCCTCATTTTCCAAAAGAGTAACAATATCATTATTGGCTGTAGGATGGAATTTAACTAAAATTTCACCTACTACACCAACCTTAGGTTTAACTATAGAATCATCAAGAGGAAGGTTATCAAATTCTTTTACAATTTTATTTACAAGTTTTACAAATTTTCCTTTTGATGGATTAACAACAATCTTCTTACATTCTTCATTAAGCTTTTCATAAAGAGCATTAGCCGAACCTTTAACTTTTTCATAAGGTCTTGTTTTATATAACACTCTCATAAATAAATCGCCTAATAATACACCTTGTAACAAGCCAAAAATTAATCTCTTTGTATACTTAAATCCAGGATTTTTTTCAATTCCACTGGCACTTACTGAAATTACAGGAATATTCTCTAAACCTGCTTTCTTTAATGCTCTCCTTATAAATCCAATATAATTTGTAGCTCTACATCCACCACCTGTTTGACTAATCATAACAGAAGTATTGTTAAGGTCATATTCTCCAGACTGCAAAGCTTTCAAAAGCTGACCAACAGTAATAAGAGCAGGATAACAAGCATCATTATTTACATATTTTAAGCCAATATCAATACAATCCTTATCTATTGCAGGCATCAAAACAATATTGTAACCATCAGCCTTAAATGCTTCCTTTACAATGTCAAAATGAATTGGTGACATTTGAGGCATAAGAATTGTATGATTTTTCTTCATATCTTTAGTAAATATTCTTCTTGGAGATGGAATTAGAGCCTTATGAGGTTTAAAATTCTTCTGTCGTCTTTCTTCAAGAGCTGCTAAAAGAGAACGAACTCTTATTCTGACAGAACCAAGATTACTTACTTCATCAATTTTAAGTACAGTATAAACCTTTCCCGCTGCATTTAAAATATCGCTTACCTCATCTGTAGTAACAGCATCAAGACCACAGCCAAAGCTGTTAAGCTGAATAAGCTCAACATTTTCCTGTTCTCTGACAAAGCTTGCAGCAGAATACAATCTTGAATGATATGCCCACTGGTCCATTACATTTAAAGGTCTTGGAACTTTATCCATACCTAAATGACTTACACTATCTTCTGTTAAAACTGCAAGTCCGTAGCCAACTAAAAGTTCAGGAATTCCATGGTTAATTTCAGGGTCAAGATGATATGGTCTGCCAGCTAATACAACAGCAGTCATATCATTTTCCTTAACATACTCTAAAATTTCCTCACCTTTATTTTTAATATCCTCTTTAAAAGATATAAGCTCATTCCAAGCTCTGTTACAAGCTTTTACTACTTCATTTTTCGGAATTTCAGGAAATTCTTCTACAAGTCTTTTAGCTAATTTATCACAGCTTGCAAAAGAGAAAAACGGATTTCTGTAGTCTATATTTAACTCTCTTAATTCTTCAACATTATTTTTTATATTTTCAGGATAACTTGTTACAATAGGACAATTATAGTGGTTATCAGCACTTGAAATTTCTTTTCTCTCATAGGCTACACAAGGATAAAAAATAAACCTTACACCATCATCTATAAGAGATTTAATATGTCCATGAACAATTTTAGCAGGATAACAAGCTGACTCACTAGGTATAGACTCTATACCATTTTCATATACCTTTCGACTACTTTGAGGTGAAAGTTTTACACTATATCCAAGCTCTGTAAAGAATGTAAACCAAAACGGATAATCTTCATACATATTAAGCGCTCTTGGAATACCAACTACACCTCTTGCAGCTTTTTCAGGAGAAAGAGGAACATAATTAAATAATCTGTTATACTTATAATCAAAAAGATTAGGTACACAGCCTGTTGTAGAATTTTTGCCTGCACCTCTTTCGCATCTGTTACCTGATATAAACTTTCTTCCACCATTAAATTTACTAATAGTTAAAAGACAGTTGTTACCACAGCCTTTACATCTTGTAAAAGTTGTAGAAACCTGTAAATTCTTAATACCCTCTACATCAAGTAAAGTTGTATTATATCCTTCCTCATATCTTTCTCTTGCAATTACTGCCGCACCAAAAGCACCCATAATACCACTAATATCTGGTCTTACAGCATCTCTTGTTGAAATTTTTTCAAAACTTCTAAGTACAGCTTCATTATAGAATGTGCCACCTTGAACTACTATATGTTCTCCCAAATCTGTAGGGTCAGTAATTTTAATAACTTTTTGAAGGGCATTTTTAATAACAGAATATGCAAGACCTGCTGAAATATCTGCTACTTCTGCACCCTCTTTTTGAGCCTGCTTTACTCTTGAATTCATAAATACAGTACATCTTGAACCAAGGTCAATAGGACTTTTTGCAAAAAGAGCCACCTTTGCAAAATCTCTAACATCAAGATTTAAGCTTTTAGCAAAAGTTTCAATAAAAGAACCACAACCTGCTGAACAAGCCTCATTAAGAAGTACACTGTCTATAACACCGTCTTTAATTCTGATACATTTCATATCCTGACCACCAATGTCAAGAATAAAATCAACATCAGGTTCAAAAAAGGCTGCTGCCTTATAATGAGCTACTGTTTCAATCTCACCAATATCTACCATTAAAGCCTCTTTTAAAAGACCTTCACCATATCCTGTAATACAGGAATTTCTAATTGTAACCCCTTCAGGCAATATAGAATAAATATGCTCTAAAGCATTTGATACCATTTTTAAAGGATTTCCTTCATTTCCTGCATAGAATGAATAAAGAAGGTCCCCCTTATCACTTATAAGGGCTAATTTTGAAGTAGTAGAGCCTGAATCTATACCAAGGAATACATCACCCTTGTATGTATTAAGGTCACCTCTTTTTACCTTAGCCTTATCATGTCTTTCTTTAAATGTGGCATATTCTTCTTCTGATTTAAACAATGGGTCAAGTCTTGTAATTTCCATTGTTAAATGTTTTTCACCACTAAGATTATTAATAAGTTCTTCAAAAGTAAAGACTTTATTTTCATCTGAAGTTAAAGCACTTCCCATAGCAGCAAACAAATGAGAATCGTCAAGTTCTATAACTTCATCATCTTTTAAATTAAGAGTTTCAATAAATCTCTTTTTAAGTTCTGTTAAAAAGTGCAAAGGTCCGCCTAAAAATGCTACATGACCTCTTATTGGCTTACCACAAGCAAGACCACTTATAGTCTGATTAACAACAGCCTGAAAAATAGACACAGCTAAATCACTCTTTGCTGCACCTTCATTAATAAGGGGCTGAATATCACTTTTAGCAAACACACCGCATCTGGCTGCTATAGGATAAATTACATTATAAGTCTTAGCATATTCATTAAGTCCTGAAGCATCTGTCTGCAATAAAGATGCCATTTGGTCAATAAATGAACCTGTACCACCGGCACAAATACCATTCATTCTTTGTTCAAGTCCACCTTTGAAATAAATGATTTTAGCATCTTCACCACCTATTTCAATGGCTACATCAGTATTTGGAGCCTTATAATCAATAGCATTACTTACAGCAACAACTTCCTGTAAAAAAGGTATACCTATCCACTGTGCAATAGATAAACCACCACTACCTGTAATCATAGCTGAAAAGCTAATATTTCCAAGCTTTTCATTGGCTTCTCTAATCAAGCCTAACAAAGTATCCTGAATATTGGAAAGGTGTCGTCTGTACTGTTTAAAAACTATGTTGTTGTTTTCATCTAAAACAACTAATTTAATTGTAGTTGACCCAATGTCAACACCAGTCTTATATCTTTTCATATCCAATCTCTTTTCTTTTTCTATACTAAATTAATCTTTACCAAGTTATATTATATTCCAAATTCACACAAATTTCAACACATTTTTATAAAAAAGAAATAGTCAAATTTTATATTTATATCACTTCTCTTACTAATTATATTCAATTTCAGGAAAAAAATTTATTAAATATAGTACACCTCATTTATATTAATCCCTTTTATTCTATCTTATAATATTAGAACCAGTATAAGTCACATTTTAACATTAGTTTAATAATAATGTCATTTGTAAATTTGATATTAATTTATGATATATTGACAAAGCCAATAAAGAATAATATACTAAATATAACATTTAACTACATATTGCTTTTATATTAAAGGGGTTTTTTATGAAAGAGAAAAAACAAATTTTTGAAAGTTTTATATACAATCTTATTATTGGTTTATTGGCAATAATAGCTGTTATATTAGCTGTATTTGACCTAACAAAAGGTATTCAATCCAGTCAATTAATATTATTAGATAACGCTATATGGATAATTTTTATAATAGATTATTTTGTCAGATTATTAATATCCCATAATAAAAAAGATTTTATAATATCTAACATTTTTGACTTAATAGCTATTTTACCTTTTAATTCTGCATTTAGAGCATTTAGGTTTGTTAGAATAACAAAACTGGCTAAGTTATCCAGATTAACAAAGCTTACAAAATTTGTAAGGCTTACTGCATTTTCAAGCAGATGTTTAAAGCGCTGCAAGGATTTTTTTAATACAAACGGTTTTAAATATATGCTCATAGTTACTTTTGTAATTATTATTCTAGGTTCTATTGGTATACACTTTGCAGAAGATATGGAATATAAAGATGCAATATGGTGGAGTTTTGTTACAGCAACTACTGTTGGATATGGTGATATTTCACCAAGCACTGACGCCGGCAGAATTATAGCTTGTGTATTAATGCTTGTGGGAATAGGCTTAATAGGGTCATTAACAAGCACAATTACATCATTTTTTCTTAATTCAGAAAAAGCAGAAAAAAGTTTTAAAACAAATGAGATTAATAATATAAAAAAGAGTATTGAAAATATTGATAATTTATCTTATGAAGATATAGATGATATATGTAAGGTACTAAAAGCACTTAAAAACAAATAAAATATAAAGAGGCTCTTTTTAAAGAAGCCTCTTTATTAATGTTAAATTTTATTCATAAATAGGATATTTATCAATTAACTTAGTTACTCTTTCAAGAGCTTCAGCCTTGTTAGCTTCAAAATCTCCTGCAACCATTGCAATAATATCTGCAATTTCAACCATATCACTTTCAACCATACCCCTTGTAGTAACAGCAGGTGTACCAAGTCTGATACCTGATGCAATACCTGGCTTTTCTGGGTCAAAAGGAATAGCATTTTTATTACAAGTAACTCTTACTTCATCAAGTCTGTGTTCAAGCTCCTTACCTGTAATATTCATAGGTCTTAAATCAACTAACATAAGATGATTATCTGTACCACCTGATACAATATTAAATCCATTTTCAATTAATCTGTCGCTTAATGCCTTAGCATTTGCAA
>JBJFFW010000084.1:0-5986 GCA_051892075.1 Lachnospirales bacterium | reverse complement strand
TATAACAGATAAAAATGAAATTGAAAATATTATAAAATTCCATAAAGATATTGTAAATTGCAAAACAAGAGAAGATATAGAGGGTACATATTTTACATATTTGCCTATAGAATACAATCTTAAAAACGGTTCAAAATTAAGGAGAGCATATAGAATAACAAATAACTTAGTTGATGAGTATTATAGCCTGTATGCCAATAATTTAGCTTTTAGAAATGCTATGTTCCCAATTACAGATAATAGTGAAAAGAATATTAAATCTGTTAGTTATAATGGAATAGGAGAGGCAGCACTTTATATTAATATTGATGATTATGATGTTTTACTTGATGCAGTAAAAAGTGATGTATTATCAGTTGATACAAGAATTTTAAAGGGTTCTGTGAGTAATGAACAAATAAAATACATTACGATTTATTATCAGGAAAAAATAAATTACAATGGGATAAATGTACTTGTTGATTTAAGTGATATTATCCCAATTACAGACTCTTTTAAAAACACAAAAGCTATAATTGAGCCAATTTTAGAAAAACCGGAATATGCAAATAAGATATTAAAAGCATCTGATATTAAATCTGCTAAAGTTGAGTGTAATGGGGAATATACTGAAGTATTAGAAGAAGATGTGGCTAAAATATATGAGGCTTTAGATAATCTTGAAACAAAGGGAACTAATGAAAATATTGTAGAGTTTGGAGTAAAGTTTAATAATAGTGAAAACAACTATGTATATATTAGATACAATTATGACTTACTTCCTGATATTTTGAAAAAATATATTAAAAATTAATATTTCTTGCTAATAATACTAAGTTATGCTAAAATTATTTTAGTATAAGGTGGTGTTTTAATTGAAGAAAAAGACAAATTTAATATGTTTTATTTTGGCTGTTGTTATTTTAATAGGTTTTGGCATTTACAGATATATTGATAATATTCATAGTGAAGTTGAAGACAGCAAACTTCAGCAAATGAGAAATGAATATATAAAACAAGCCCAAATTGAAGAAAAAGAAAGACTTGAAAAAGAGGCTCATTATGAGAATATAAGAAAAGATATTCCCGGAATTGTATGCTGGGGTGATGATATGACCTATGGAAAAGGTGGAGTTAACAAAAGCTACCCTTATGTTCTTGAAAATCTTTTAGAAGAAAATGAATATAAAATTCCTGTTTATAATAATGGAGTTTCGGGAGAGAATTCTTTAACTGTTCTAGGCAGACAGGGAGCTATTCCATATTGTGTTGAGAGTTTTTATCTTAAAAATTCTCCTGAGCTTATTGAAATTAAGGTTAAATCATCTTATAAGGGAGCTGAGGTAAATCCTCTTTTAAGAAAGAGAAATCCTGGAGTAAATCCTTGCAGTATCGACGGAGTTGACGGCACACTTTATGGCTATGTTAAGCCTGCAAATCTTAATAAAGTTGATAAATTTTATTTTGTAAGGTCAAATACGGGAAATACTAAAAATATTATGTCAGAAACACCTGTTATAACATCAGGCTCAAAATATAGGGATTATATTCATATTTTAGCTGTTGGAGAACATGGAGGTTATGATAATAATTATGAGCTTGTAGACCAGCACAAAAAATTTGTGGAATATTTAAAAGACAGTAAAAATGGTGAAAGCTATTTAATTTTAGGTATGTCAAAGGGAAATAAGGAAGAAAATGAAGAACTTGAAAAAATGATGACAGATAACTTTGGCGACCATTATATTAACATAAGAGAATATTTATCAACTAATGCTTTAAATGATTTAGGCTTACCTCCAACAGAAGAAGATAAAAAAGCTATGAGTGAGGGAAAAGTTCCGCCAAGTTTTTGGTTTGATGAAAATAACCTTAATGACATAGCCTATGAAGCTATAGGAAAAATTGTTTATAATAAATTAGTTGAGTATAACTATGTTAAAAAATGATGGAAAGGTTATAATGTTACGGGCGAACATTGAGTTCGCCCGTTAAAAAATTAAAGCTTAATGAAATCTTAATAATAAAAGGATAAAAACTTAATAGATATGTGATAAAATTATTTTAAAGATAAATGGAAGGAGTGCCTTTATGGAGTACAAAATTTTAGTTGCAGATGATGATAAAGAGATTTTAAATGCTATAAAAATTTATTTAACCAATGAACAAATGCAGGTTTTTACTGCCTCTGACGGACAGGAGGCACTTGATGTACTTGAAAAAAATCCTGATATACATCTTATAATTATGGATTTAATGATGCCTAAAATGGACGGTATACAGGCTATTTTAAAAATAAGACAGGATAAGGATATTCCAATTATAGTACTTTCAGCAAAATCAGAGGATAAGGATATTATTTTAGGACTTAATATTGGTGCTGATGATTATATTACTAAGCCTTTTAACTATCTTGAATTTATTGCAAGAGTTAAATCACATCTTAGAAGATACACAAAGTTTAGTAGTTTTCAGCAAAATGTTGATGAGCTTTTTATAAGAGGTCTTTATCTTAATAAAAAGACTAAGGTTGTTAAGCTAAATGACAAACCTGTTAAGCTTACTCCTATTGAATTTAAAATTTTACAGCTTTTAATGGAAAATCCTGATGTTATTTTTTCCATAGAGGAAATTTATGAAAAGGTATGGCAGGAGCCATTTATTAACAGCGAAAATACTGTAGCTGTCCACATTAGAAGAATAAGAGAAAAAATTGAGGTAAATCCAAAAGAACCAATGTATTTAAAGGTGGTGTGGGGTATTGGATACAAAATATCAAAGTAGAATATTCTCTGGGATTTTACTTCTTGCAGCCTTAATTTGTATAGCTTTGTCTGTTGTTACAGGTTTTGAGAAAAAAATAAATCTACAGGAAAACAGCCTTTCTTATTTCCACGACTCTCCCGATATTAAGGATATGGTTTTAAGATATGCTAAAAATCTTCAGAGATATTTTATTTATTATGGCAATTTTGATGTAGATGCAGCAAATGAAAAACTTAATGAAATTGATAATTATATTAACACAGGTAAAATCGGTGTTAAACCAAATAATTATACTGTTAATGTAAAGCCTTTTATTTCAAATGGTGAAATTATAAATGAAAGTGAAAATCAAAAGGAAACTTCCAATAATGACATAAAGCCTGAAAGTCTTTATAATATTAGTATTAATGGAATGACTGTTGATACCTTACTTGATTATCAATCTAAGCTAAGTGATGCAATAAGTAATTATAATTCTGTTAAAGACTATATTAATAGCAATAACGATTTTCATTTTATATTATACAGTAATCAGCTTGGGCATATTATTGCCACAAATGTTGACGGATTTTATAATGAAGAATGTTACGAGTCAATTTCTTTAACTGATGAAATTTTTGATACTAATTTTAATGGGGAAACTCTTTCAAATTCCTTTAGAACAAGGGGTTTAAGCTGTGAAATTTCCATACCCCTTACTACTTCAAATGATGTAAAGCTTTTAATGAGCAATCTTCACAGACAATTAAGTAACAATAAAGTCTTTTCATCATGGGTTACAACATTGGCACTGGCAGGTGCGGCACTTCTTTTAGTGTTTTTTGTGTTTTTATATGACAGAGGATTTTTACTTGAGATTAACAGAAAAATTTATAGTCTTTTTGCTAAAATTCCAATGATAATTTCAATACCTGTTTTTTGTGGAACTTTAGAGGCTGGTTTTAAAAGGGCTGTGTCCCAACAGGCGGCACTTACTGAAGTTGTTATAGAAGGGCATATTTTAGGCGTACTTTTAATGATTTTTGGCACAATGTTTGCCATTGTATTTATGGTTTTCTTTGTAGAGCATATAATAATGCTTATTAAAGGAAGAATAAAGGTTTTTCAGTTGCCGGATATTGTCTTTATATCAAGGGGCATAAGTGATTGCAGACTTGCCTTTGGTGCAGGAAAAATATTTTTTGCTTTACTTATGGGACTTATTCAGCTTTCTATTGTGGCATTATCCTGTATTTTATTTTTAATGATTACTAATTTTTTGCTGTTTTTCCCTTATATTTTAATGCTTTGGCTTATAATATTTTCTCTTATTATTGTAGATAATGTTTTTGCTTCAGAAGTTAAGCTAAGATATTATATTCAGCAAATGTCAGAGGGTAATATGGAGGTTGTGCCTGAACAAAGAGGTCTTTTTTCAAATTCCATTAATAAGCTTAACAGTATAAGAGAGCATTTTCAGCAAAATCTTGATGAAACTTTAAGAAGTGAAAGATTAAAAACTGACCTTATTACAAATGTTTCTCACGATTTAAAAACTCCTTTGACTTCAATTATAAGTTATGTGGATTTGCTTTCAGCCATGGATAATAATAGTGATGAAGCAAAGGAATATATTGAAATTATTAAAAATAAATCAAGAAGATTAAAAACTCTTATTGATGACTTATTTGAGGCATCTAAACTTTCAAGCGGACAGATGAAACTTCAATGTTTAAAAAGTGATATTGTTTCTCTTATTGAGCAGACTTTAGGTGAACTTAGCTATAAAATAGAGAGTTCTGGAATAGAATTTGTAGTAACAGGCACAAAGTCGCCTATTATGGTCTATATGGACGGAGAGAGAATGTGGAGGGTTTTTGATAATCTTATAAATAATATTTTAAAATATTCTCCTAGAGATTCAAGAGCTTATATTGATATTACGGAAAATGATGAAAAGGTAATAATTGTATTTAAAAATGTTGCAAATTACCATATGGAATTTCAAGCTGACGAACTTTTTGAAAGATTTAAAAGAGGGGATTCGGCAAGAACTACCGAGGGTAGTGGACTTGGACTATCTATAGCAAAAAGTATAGTTGAACTTCATAAGGGTACAATGAATATTGTTACAGACGGCGATTTATTTAAGATTAAAGTTGAGCTTTTTAAGAATTTTGAGGAATTAAAGTAGCATTTTTAGGCTATTGACAAAACTACCAATACTGTATATACTATGTATATACAGATAAAATAAGAGGAGTTGATGATATGGCTATTTTGGCAATTCAAAAATGGGGAAACAGCCAAGGTATAAGATTACCAAAAAGCATACTTTCTGAAGTAAATTGGTCAGATAATGAAATTATTGAGGCATTTGTGAAAAATGGTGAAATTATACTTAAAAAAAAGGAAGAGCCTTTAACTTTACAAGCTCTGTTTGAAAATTTTGATGAAGATACTAAATGTCAGGAATTTGACTGGGGTGATGATGAAAATAGGGGAGCTGAAGTATGGTAAAACAGGGAGATATTATTAAAATAAACTTCAATCCTCAAAAAGGACACGAACAAGCCGCATACAGACCTGCTGTAGTTGTAAGTAATGATTTTTTTAATCAGAAAACAAATTTGGCTATTGTTTGCCCTATTAGCAACACACCAAATAAATATCCTTTGCATATACCTCTTGATAAAAGAACAAAAACGACAGGAAGTATATTATGTCAACATATTAGAACTCTTGATATAAATGCCAGAGGTTTTGTATTTGTTGAAAATTTACCTAATGATATTCTTAAAAATGTTATTGATATAATAAAGGCTGAATTTAATTAATTTTAAAATGGATAAGTAGAGTATATATAAAAATAAACCCGACAAATGTTTGGGTTTATTTTTGTTTGTTTATTTTTTTCAAAATTTATTTATATTTTGAGCCAAAATTATATAATTAATAGTATATCCTCTAAAAAATATTTAATAATTAATTTTTGGATTATCTGTTCTTAAAAGCAAATAATCTATTGAAACATCAAAATAATCAGCAATTAAAATTAGTGTTTCATAGTCAGCCTCTCTTACACCATTTTCATATCTGCTAATTGTATTTTGGTTCATATTAAGGTCTATTGCAAGTTTTAACTGGGATATATTATTTTTTTCTCTTAATTCTTTTAATCTTATTTTCATATTTTATACTCTTTTCAAAAATGCCCGACAAAAAGTCGGGCAATAGTTCTAAATTTTATTAAACTGATTAA
>JBJFFW010000083.1:0-5996 GCA_051892075.1 Lachnospirales bacterium | reverse complement strand
TTAAAGACAGTGCTGAAACTACAGGAATTATTGTATTTTTAATTGGTGTTTCATCTGTTATGGCTTGGGTTATGGCTTTTACTGGTATTCCAGAGGCTATTTCTTCAATGTTACTTGGAATTTCTAATAACAAAATTGTACTTCTTTTAATTATTAATATCGTTTTATTATTTGTTGGTACTTTTATGGATATTACTCCTGCTATTTTAATTTTTACTCCTATATTTTTGCCTATTTGTCAGGAATTTGGTATGAGTGAGGTGCAGTTTGGTATTATGCTTGTGCTTAATCTTTGTATTGGTACTATTACTCCACCTGTTGGAAATATACTTTTTGTTGGTGTTAGAGTCGCCGATACCAAACTTGAAAATGTAATTAAACCCCTTATTCCTTTTTATGCTGTTATTTTTATTGTGCTTATACTTGTAACTTATTTTTCTCCCGTTGCTATGTTTTTACCAAACTTACTTGGATATTAAATCAACAGCTTTATAACCTATACCATTTTTTATAATAAAACTTTGAAGTTTATCCTCTGATACATTTTCAATATTATCTCCGTCCCTTATGCAAATTAAAGTGTAATAATCTGTTCCCAACCTATAGATTATGGTTTTTAATTTTGTGTTTTTATTTACCATTACAGCCCTGATTTTTAAAATTCTGTTATTTGGTTTATGAATTAAGGTTTTATAAAAATTATAGGCTATTTGCTGAGATTGTTTTTTGTTTATTCTCAAAATATAAATTCCTACTATTAATAAAGATATGTTGCCAAAAAATAATGCCATCTGTATTATTCCCAAAGCCACAAATAAGTAGCTCATTATTATATTAACATTGGCAACATATCTGTTTGCTCTTAGTGTGCCTATAATATAGCCTAATAAATAACTTAAAAATCTTCCTCCGTCTAAGGGATATACCGGAAGCAAATTAAATATGCCAAGTGCTATGCTTATGTTGTTTCCAAATATTATTCCAAAGGCTATATTAAATATTGGCCCTATTAATATTACTAATAGTTTTCTGAAAAGACTTAATCTTTCCAAATCTATTACTGCACAAAATCCTACGGGAGAAATTATTATTTCACTTATTTTTGCCTTATATATACGAGCTAAAATTATATGGCTTAACTCGTGTAAAAAAGCTAATAAAACTACAATAAAAAACTGCCCTAACATATTAAGGGCAGCTAAAATGGCTGTCAGTAAAAAAAACTGAAGCCTTATTTTTATTACAAAATCCCCTATTTTTATTTCCATAAAGACTCCTAAAAATTTTTATTTTAGACTTATGTATTTATCGGGATTTATCTGTTTTTGGTCTTTTTCTATTTCATAATGAAGATGAGGCCCTGTAGACTGTCCTGTACTTCCCGAATAGGCAATTACCTCTCCTTTTTCAACCACATCTCCAACCTTTGATTTAACACTGTCTAAATGAGCATAAAATAGGTCATATCCGTCATAAGTTTTATAACCTATGTAATTTCCATAACTGTTTGAAAAGCCTGCCTTTGTTATCTGACCTGTTTTTACTGCTTTAACTTCTGTGCCTTTTTCTACTGCTATATCTATTCCCTTATGATTTTCACTTTCTCCTGTTATTGGATTTATTCTTACTCCCGATTTTGATGTTACAACTCCACTGTCAACAGGATTAAGCCATTTATCATCACTAGGGTGAAACTGCCGTTTTATTATTTAAAATATAATTATCTTCAGTATTATTGATATAATCTGTTACACTCTTATCTAAAACTATTGAATTGTTGCCACTATAAGCTGATACTGCATTTAAGCCAAGGTTAGATATACTTGATATGCTATCTTCAATTTGTGAAAAGGATATATTCCCTCCTACAAGCTCCTTGTATACATTAGTTAAATTATTGCTAAAATCATTATTTAATTTATAAAAACCTATTGTCAGAATACATATTCCAAGAGATATGTTTAATCTCATTAAAAATGCTGATTTTTCTTCCTTTCTTTTTCTGTTGTATTTTTTGTGTCTTGTTGAATAATATCTTTTTTCCATAGTTTTTTCACCTCAATAATATATATGTTTTTCATAAAAAAATATGCCCTTACAAGGGCATAAAATAAAGCATTATTATAAGAAAAACCGACAGCATTATCATATAAATATTGGGTTTTTTATTTGTAAATAAATGAACTAAAACATAAGTGATAAGTCCTATGGCAAAGGATAATAATACACTTCCCGTAAGGGGCATTAGTATTATTAACAATATACTTGGAAAAAGCTCTGTTATATTATCATATTCTATTTTTCTTAAAGCTCTTGTCATTATAATTCCCGATGCTATTAAGGTTGTTGCTGTTGCAACAGAGGGTACTAAACTTACAAGAGGTACTATTGGCAAAGTCAAAATAAATAATATTCCCGATACTACTGCCGTAAAGCCTGTTCTTCCTCCCTCTATTATTCCTGCTGTACTTTCGGCATAGGTTGATATATTTGTAATTCCTAGAAAAGAACTTATTGTAGTATTTAAAGCATCAATTTCCAATATTCCAGTAATTGCTTTTTTGTTTATTTCTCTGTGGCTTAAACCTGTAAAGCTATCTATTGCCACAAATACGGATATGGTTTCAAAAATATCCATTATGCAGATTGTAATTAATATTAACAACAAAGTTAGTATTCCATTATTAAATAGTCCACTAAAATCCATTGAAATAGATAGAAATTTAAAAGGAAATTTAAAAAGGCTTTCACTATTTGAAATATTAATTAAACCCAAAGGTATTGAAACTATGATACATACAATTTTCCCAATAAAAATACCTGCGTGAATTTTCTTTGAAAGCATATAAATAATTAAAATAACAACAATTATTACAACCAAAGGCTTTATACTAAATATATTATTAAGCTCTATTCCACTTCCACTTTTTTTAATTATATCTCCTTTATATAAGCCATTTGTTATAATCATAAATCCTATTCCCGAGGCTATGGCATATTTTAATGTTTTTGGTATAGCTTGCTGTATCTTATTTTCAATGCCTGTATATGACATTATAAAAAACAATATTCCCGATATAAATACTATTGCCAAAGCCTGATTATAACTATATCCTAAGCCGTTGCAAATTGTAGTTGTAATAAATATTGCTATAACCATACTGGGTCCTTGTACCAAAGGAAGATTTGTAAAGAAGCCTAAAATAATTGAGGATATTCCCGTAATTAAAAATGATACGACACTTAGGCTTATTAATATGCCATTTTGTGCCGTATCATAACTATTAAAACAATCCATAAGCATTTCAGGCACTAAAAGAACAATATAAATTAAAGTGAAATAATTTGTTATTCCAGCCATAATTTCTCTTTTAATTGTAGAATTATATTTTTCTATTCCAAAATGCTTATTTACAAATTCAAGCAAATCTCTTTCTCCTTTTACCTAAGCTTAACAGCCTTTGCTGCCTTTCTTCTATATTCATCACTCATATCAGCATAATATTTTTTAGTTGTATTTACATCATTATGACCTAAAACTGCCGCAACTAAATATATGTCATTTGTTTCCTGATATAAAGTAGTGCCGTATGTACTTCTAAGCTTATGAGGAGATATTTTTTTAAGAGGTACTACCTGCTCCTTATATTTTTTAACTAAAGTCTGAACTGCTCTTACTCCAATTCTTTTTTTCTGCATTGATAAAAAAAGTGCATTTTCATGTCCAGGCAGTGCTTCTATATCTTTTCTTATTTCAAGATAATCTTTTAAAGCCTTTTCAACTTCCTCACCAAAATAAACTATCATAGTTTTATTGCCTTTTCTGTTAATTTTCAATCCATTGGTGTTAAAATCTATATCATTTATATCAATTCCAACACATTCTGAAACTCTTAACCCACAGCCTAAAAAAACTGTCATAATAGCTAAATCTCTTTTAGCATTTTGACTATGATAAACCTGTTGTTTTTTTGTAAGACCTTTCCCCGACTCAACTTCATCTAAAAGCATAGCTGTTTCATTTGGTTCAAGTCTTATTATAGGCTTTTCTTTTTTCTTTGGAGTTTCGACTATTTCAGCAGGATTTGCACTTATTTTTTCTTCCATATAAAAATATTTAAGTAAACCTCTCACTGCCGCAAGCTTTCTTGATTTAGCCGACTTATCATTAGATAACTCCTTTGTACCGTCTTCATTTACATAAAAATCAAGATATGCTAAAAATTCTCTTATATGGGTAGCCGTAATTTTTCCTAAATCAGAAATATCAAAATTCTTTTTATTTTTACCTTCAAACTCAGAAATTTCTTCATATAAAAAACTAAAAAACAGCTTTAAATCCCTTGCATATCCAAGCTTTGTTTTTGCAGCAAGCTCATTTTTTGCAAGGAAAAACTCTCTTGTAAATAAAGGCAAATCCTTTAAAACATCTCTAAATAAAACTAATGTCCTTTTATCCTCGTCTTCTCGGTAGCTCATTTTCAACCCTCCAGCCCTCTAAGTAAGACCTTTTAATAGCATTAAATGTTCTTTCTTCAAAATGGTCATATTTAAGACCAAATTCTTTCATAAGTTTTTTAATTTCTTCTCTTTTTGTTCTGCCGTCTACAGTACATTTATTTTTTACAATAGGAAGCTCATATTTTTTTGAAAATCCTACAACATCTTTTTCAGGTACATAAATAAGAGGTCTTATTGATGTAATTTTTCTTCTGCTTAAAAAGGTACAGGGACTAAAACAATGTATTCTACCCTCATATAAAAGAGCCATTAAAAAAGTTTCAATTACATCATCTCTATTATGCCCCAAGGCAATTTTATTACACCCTAATTCATCAACTTTTGTGTTTAATGCACCTTTTCTCATTTTGGCACATAATGCACAAGGATTTTTTTCTTTTCTAGCATCAAAAACTATTTCACCAATATCAGTTTCAACTACTGTATAATTAACACCAATATCATCACAAAATTTCTTAATTGGCTCAAAACTCATACCCTTAAAGCCTAAACTTACGGTAATAGCCTCAAGCTCAAAATGTTTAGGATAAAATCTCTGTAAATTTTTTAAGGCTAAAAGAAGTGTCAAACTATCTTTTCCACCTGAAATTCCCACAGCAATTTTATCTCCCTCTTCTATCATATTATAATCTTGCACAGCTCTCCTTACAAGACTAAGCATTTGTTGTATCTTCATATATTACTCACCTTCATTTCTAACTTATAAATAAGTATAATAAAAATTAAGGCAAAAATCAACAAATTAATATTGACTATTTTATAAATTTATTTTATCATTGAATGAGGAGTGAATATTTATGAAAAATCTTTTAATAAGACCTGCTAAAAAAGAAGATATAGCACAAATTAATGATATATTTAATTATGCTATAGAAAATACAAATTATAATTTAAGACTTTCTCCAAGACCACTTGATGAAGCCTATAATTGGTTCGATACACATAAGTCAGAAAATTACCCTGTTTTAGTAGCTGAAATAGATAAAAAAGTTGTGGGTTGGGCATCTCTTTCACATTTTAGAGAATATGAGGGCTATAATTCTACGGCAGAAGTATCTGTTTACATTTCTACAGAGCATAGACACAAGGGAATAGGTATAAGACTTGTAACTGAGCTTGAAAGACTGGCTCAAAGGTTTCATATATTAATTGCCGTTATTGTAGATAATAATACGGCAAGTATTTCTTTGCATAGCCGTTGTGGTTTTGTACCAATGTGTACAATAAGGGAGCTTGCTTATAAAAACGGCGAATATGTTTCTGTTATTTTTATGGTAAAAAAATTAAAAAACAATCCAAAATAAAAGACTTATGCAAATTATATTTTTATTTGCATAAGTCTTTTTTATAAGAGTATGATAATTTATTCTGTCAGCTTATTTTTTAAAGCAAATATATTGTTTTCTATCATTTTAATTATTTTCTTAAATTCATCATCAGATTTTCCACTTGGGTCATCAAGACCCCAGTTTTCA
>JBJFFW010000082.1:0-26645 GCA_051892075.1 Lachnospirales bacterium | reverse complement strand
AACCTGAAAATATAAATCAGATTTATATTGTTGCTTGTGGTACTGCTTATTATGCAGGCTTAGTTGGAAAATATCTTCTTGAAAGAATTGTAAGAATACCTGTTAATTCTGATGTTGCAAGTGAGTTTAGATATAAAGACCCTCTTATTGATGAACATACTTTAGTTATTGTTATTTCACAATCAGGTGAAACTGCTGATACTCATTCAGCTTTAAAGCTTGCTAAAAATAGAGGTGCAAGAGTATTAGCTATTGTTAATGCAGTAGGAAGTTCTATTGCAAGAGATGCTGATGATGTACTTTATACTCTTGCAGGTTTTGAAATTTCAGTTGCCTCTACTAAGGCTTTTACTGCCCAAGTTATTGCAATGTATCTTATTACACTTCATATTGCTCAAGAGCTTGGCAAAATGGACGATAATACTTTTGCTGAAATTAAGGAAGCTATGGATAAACTTCCATCTCAAATTAATGATATTTTAACAAAGGCTGTTCCAAAGATTAGAGGTTTTGTTGATAAATATATTGGTTCTAAAAATGTGTTTTACATTGGCAGAGGTCTTGATTATGTAGTAAGTATGGAAGGTTCTTTAAAACTTAAAGAAATTGCTTACCTTCATTCAGAGCCTTATGCAGCCGGTGAACTTAAACATGGACCTATTGCTCTTATTGAAAATACTACTCTTGTTGTAGGTGTATGTACTCAAGAGGCTTTATTTGATAAGACTAAGAGTAATATGGAAGAAGTTAAGGCAAGAGGAGCTAATGTTTTAGCTATTGCAATGAAGGGTAATACTTCTATTGAAGAAGTTGCTGATGATGTTATTTATATTCCTAGAACTCATTGGGCTTTAACTTCTGTTCTTGCGAATATTCCTCAGCAGATTTTTGCTTATTATATGGCTGTTGGTCTTGGAAATGATGTTGATAAGCCTAGAAATCTTGCAAAGAGTGTAACTGTTGAATAAGGAGGTCACTTATGACTATTGGTATTATTGGTGCAATGGACAAGGAAATAGCAAACATTTTAGAGGATATGAATGTTTTAACTACAAGAAGTGCCATAGGACTTGAGTTTTATCTTGGTACTTTGTCAGGTTCTTCAAATAGTATTGTTCTTGTTCGTTCAGGCATAGGCAAGGTTAATGCTGCTCTTTGTGCCCAAGTTCTTATTGACCTTTTTGCTGTTGATGAGATTATAAATGTAGGTGTAGCAGGTGGTATGGCTTCTGATATGAAGGTTGGAGATATTGTTGTTTCCACAGAGGCTATGTATCACGATTTTGACACTTCTCCTCTTGGTGATGAAGTTGGCTATATTTCAGGTATTGATACAAGTATTTTTGCTGCTGATGCTTCTTTAATAGAGGCTTGCGAAAATGCAATTAAGGATTTGGGACTTAAATATTATACAGGAAGAATTGTAAGCGGTGACCAGTTTATTGCTGATTCTAATATTAAAAATAGGATTAAAACTCTTTTTAATTCTGTATGCTGCGAAATGGAAGGAGCTGCCATTGCTCATTGTTGTCACTTAAATAAAATACCTTTTGTGGTAATTAGAGCTATTTCAGATAATGCAGATGATGAGGGCGATGTTAATTATGAAGAATTTTCAACAAAGGCGGCTCATACTGCAAGTGAAATTATTAAAAATATGGTTTCTCATATAAAATAGAATATTATTTTTTAATTAGAAAGGCTGGGCTTTTGTAAGCTTCGCCTTTCTTAATTTTTAATGAAATTTACTGTGTTTTTAATTACTTTTTAATTATTTTGTGTTACAATAGCTTTAGTTTGTTTAAGGAGATTGTTATATATGAAGAAGTTTAGAAATTTATTTTTTGGAATTTTTATATCCTTAAGTGTAATTGCAAATAATTTGGTTTTTGTAAGTGCTAAGGATAATTTTACGGAATATGTTTTAAGTGATTATGTTAATAATGAAGTTTTTATAACTTATAATGATGGTTCTAATGAGGTTATTTCTTATAACAGTTTGGAAGAACTTGAAAAGGGTATTGAAACTATTAAATCCTATAGTAATGTTTTAAGTGTTCAGCCAAATTTTGATTATAATAATACTGCTATTACATCAACTAATGACCCTTTAATTGAAGAACAATGGGCATTAAAAAATGATGGAGATTTTTATATGGAAGAACAAAAAAATCAGTTCCCTGTTTTTGATTTGCCTTTTGGCATACCTCAAATGCCGGGACAATGGCATATTCCTGATAATTTTGGTATTCCCGGTGGAATTATGGGCTTTGGGTATAATGGCACTTCATCAGGTCCCAATGTTATAGCTAAGGAAGATGTGGATATTAATGCTGATGAAGCGTGGAATATTTACAATGGAGGAAAAAGAGAGGTTATAGTTGCCATAATTGATACAGGTGTTGACTATACTCATGAGGATATAGCTGAAAATATTTGGATAAATGAAGATGAAATTCCAAATAATGGTATTGATGATGACAATAATGGTTATACTGATGATGTTTACGGTTGGAATTTCTATAATGGCAATAACCATGTTTACATAGGTGATGAGGATAGCCATGGCACTCATGGTGCAGGCACAATAGCAGCAAAAGCTAATAACGGTGTAGGTATTGCAGGAATAAATCAAGGTAAAAATGTTAAGGTAATGGTTTGCAAGGCTCTTGGTGGCAGTGAGGGTACAGGTAAAACTCAGTCTATTATAAATGCTATTAAATACGCAGAGGCAAATGGAGCAAGTATTTGTAATTTAAGTCTTGGTACTTCAAATAATGATGAAGCCTTATATAATACCATTGCACAGTCATCAATGTTATTTGTAGTTGCTGCAGGAAATAATGGTACTGATATAGATGTTACGCCTACATATCCTGCCTCTTATGATTTAGATAATATTATTTCTGTAGCTAATGTTAATTATGACGGCTCTTTGCATTACAGTTCAGGTTATGGAAAAAATAGTGTTGATGTGGCAGCTCCCGGCTCTTATATTTTGAGTACAACTGTTGGAAATACATATAGCTATATGACAGGTACTTCAATGGCTGCACCTATGGTTAGTGGTGGGGCAGCTATGATTTATTCGCATTTTGATAATATTACATTAGCTGATGTTAAAGATATTATTATAAATAGTGTAAAGCCTTTAGATAGTTTAAAAGAAACTACTTTAAGTGGAGGTATGCTTAATTTATCTGCTGCTTTAAAGTATGATACCACAACTTTATCTCACAGAAAATGGTCAAAGGCTAAGGCTTGGAGTGATAACAAAAACAATTTAAACAACAACAATAATAGGCAGACTTATATAATTATTGAAAAACCTAAAAATAATACTAATCAAAATAATGGCAGTACAAATAAGCCTGCTGAAAATACTAAAAAACCTGAAACAAATAATCAAAACGGGAAGTCAAATGATAATCAGATTGTAAATCAATGGATGAATCAGGTTTTAAATGATTTTTTTAATTCGATATGGTGGTAAATATATGAAATTTGAATTTTGTCCAAAATGTGGAAATTCTTTAATAAAAAAGGAAATAGGTGATGAGGGATTTGTGCCTTATTGTGAAAAATGTGAAAGACCCTTTTTCGATATTCCCTCTCCCTGTGTAATAATTGCAGCTATTAATGAATATGATGAGGTTTGCTTAATAAGACAAAGTTATGGAAAGGACAGATATGTTTGTATAGCAGGCTATATTAAAATAGGTGAAAGCAGTGAAAGCTGTGTACTTAGAGAGGTTGAAGAAGAAATAGGCATAACTCCTTATGATATTAAATTTATAAAAACCTATCCTATGGAAAAAGCCGAGCTTTTAATGATAGGATATATGGTTAGAGTTAAAAAAGGTGAATTTAAAATTTCAACTGAACTTAAAGAAGCTAAATGGTTTAAAAAAGATGAGGCATTAAAAGCTTTAGAGGGAGCAAATATTGCTTATATGCTAGTTGAAGAAAGCTATGGGAGGTTATAGAAATGGATGTTAGAGAGATTGTATATGATAAATTAAATGAACTTGATATAAATTATGAGGTTGAAGAACACGAGGCTGCTTTTACAGTAGATGATATAGACAGGCTTGGGCTTTTTCAAAAGGGTATTGGCTGTAAAAATCTATTTTTAAGAGATGCTTCAGGCAAAAGACATTTTTTGCTTGTTGCTCCTGACCATGCAGAGGTGGATTTAAAGTCTGTAAGAAGTCAGCTTGGGTGCAGCAGATTAAGTTTTGGTTCTGCTGAAAGACTTGATAAGTGCTTAAAGCTTACTCAAGGCTCTGTTTCACCTTTTGGTGTTATAAATGATAAAGATTGTAAAGTAGAGCTTATTTTTGACCGCTCTTTAATAGGAAAGAACTCATTAGGTTTTCATCCTAATCTTAATACGGCAACTGTTTGGCTTAAATTTGACGATTTGCTGAAATTTATAAATGACAATGGAAACACAATTCACTATGTAGATTTATAAATTGTGGAAGTTATATAAAAATCGAGGTCGAATTATAATAAAATTTGGTTAAAAATATACGAAATTTTTTAAAAAAATACTTGCAAAAGTGCCGAAAATATGATAATATATTCGTGTTGTGACATTAAGAGCGTTGATGCAAAAGGTTGCTATACCTCTTGGATACAAGGGTTATAGGTTTTTTTGCGGAGCAATGTCCAGTTCAAGAAACCGGGCGACAAGGTCACTGTGCGAATATTGTTTGCGGGTTTGGCTATAGGTGTGCTATGCACCAAAGAGTTGCAAAGGGCGAAACGCGTGGATAAGTGTGCAGTCACCACTTGTCGTACTAAGTAATCTAAAAAGTGCGAAAAGGAGGGGACTTTTTTTATGGCTAATCAGAAGATTAGAATCAGTCTTAAATCTTACGATCATAAGTTAATCGATCAGTCAGCTGCTCAGATTATTGAAACAGCTAAGAAAACAGGTGCTAAAATTAGTGGACCTATTCCACTTCCTACTAAGAAGGAAGTTGTTACTATTCTTAGAGCTGTTCATAAGTATAAGGACAGCAGAGAGCAGTTTGAATTAAGAACTCATAAGAGATTAATCGACATTCTTCAGCCTACTGGCAAGACTGCTGATGCTTTATCAAGATTAGACTTACCTGCTGGTGTAGATATTACATTAAAGGTAATGTAATTTAAGATTGATTAATAAAAAAGTTACTTACAAATTTATTTGGTTTATATAAGATATACCTTATGTAGACCTAGAATGATTGCTCTTTATGAGTAATCCGCTGTAGAGTTTATTATGGAGGTAAAAACATGAAAAAAGCGATTGTTGCTAAGAAAATCGGTATGACACAGGTTTTCGCAGAGAATGGTTTACTTATTCCTGTAACTGTTCTTGAAGCAGGTCCTTGTGTTGTTACACAGGTTAAAACAGTTGAAAACGACGGATACGAAGCTATCCAGGTAGGTTTCGGCGATGTAAAGGTTAATAAAGTTAACAAGCCTATGAAGGGTCACTTTGACAAGGCTTCTGTAGAGCCTAAGAAGGTTTTAAAGGAGTTCAGACTTGACTCTATTGAAGGTATGACAGTTGGTACAGAATTAAAGGCTGATGTATTCGCTGCCGGAGATAAGGTTGATGCAACTGGTATCTCTAAGGGTAAAGGATATCAGGGTCCTATTAAGAGACATGGTCAGCATACTGGTCCTGTATCTCATGGTTCTAAGTTCCACAGAGCTGTTGGTTCAATGTCTTCTGCTACTACTCCTGGTAAGGTTAAGAAGGGTAAGAAGATGGCTGGACACATGGGTTCTGTTCAGGTAACTATCCAGAATCTTGAAGTTGTTCGTGTAGACGCTGATAAGAATTTATTACTTATCAAGGGTGCTGTTCCTGGTAACAAGGGTTCTGTACTTGTAATTAAGAATAGCGTAAAGGCTTAATTTAATCTTTACGGAAGGAGGAAAACCTAATGGCAAATGTAAAAGTATTCAACATGAGCGGAAGCGAAGTTGGTTCTATAGAATTAAATGATAGTATTTTTGCAGTTGAAGTAAATACTCATGTTATGCATCAGGCTGTTGTTCAGTATCTTGCTAACCAGAGACAGGGTACTCAAAGCACTTTAACTAGAGCAGAAGTACGCGGAGGCGGTAGAAAGCCTTGGAGACAGAAAGGTACTGGTAGAGCTAGACAGGGTTCTATTCGTTCACCACAGTGGACTGGCGGTGGCGTAGTATTCGCTCCAAAGCCAAGAGATTATTCTTTTAAGCTTAACAAGAAGGTTAAGAGATTAGCTCTTAAGTCAGCTTTAACTACTAAGGTTAATGATAACAAGTTAGTTGTAGTTGATGAAATCGCATTAAATGAAATTAAGACTAAGGAAATGGCTAATGTTTTAAAGAATATCAATGTTGGTAAGGCATTAGTTGTTCTTGAAGATGATAATAAGAATGCAGTATTATCTGCAAGAAATATTCCTACAGTTAAGACTGCTTCAGTTAGCACTATTAATGTATACGATATCTTAAAGTATGATTCATTAGTTTTAACTAAGTCAGTTGTAGAGAAGATTGAGGAGGTGTACGCATAATGGCAGATATTAAGTATTATGACGTTATTTTAAAGCCAGTTGTAACTGAAAGATCTATGAACGATATGGCTAATAAGAAGTACACATTCTATGTACACACAGATGCTACTAAGATTATGATTAAGCAGGCTGTTGAAAAGATGTTTGAAGGTACTAAGGTAGCTTCAGTTAACACTATGAACTGTGTTGGTAAGACTAAAAGACGCGGCTACACATTTGGTAAGACAAATGCAAGAAAGAAAGCTATCGTTCAGCTTACTGAAGACAGTAAGGAAATCGAAATCTTCCAGGGAATGTAATTTAATTAAAAGAGCCGGAAGATAGGACAGATTAAAGTATAGACACCAAAAGGTGTTTGCAAATATTCGAAAAGGAGTGTAATAAAATGGGTATTAAGAGATTTAAGCCTTATACACCTTCAAGAAGACAGATGACTGTATCTGACTTCTCTGAAATTACAAAGTCTACTCCTGAGAAGAGCCTTGTTGTTCATATTAAGACTACAGCAGGCAGAAATAATCAGGGTAAGATTACTGTTCGTCACATTGGCGGCGGTGCTAAGAAGAAATACAGAATTGTTGATTTTAAGAGAAATAAAGATGGCATTCCTGCAAAGGTAGTTGCTATTGAGTACGACCCAAACAGAACTGCTAACATCGCTTTATTAAACTATGCTGATGGTGAAAAGAGATATATCATCGCTCCTAACGGTTTAAAAGTTGGTATGACTTTAATGAGTGGTGCAGAAGCAGAAATTCATATTGGTAATGCTTTACCAATGAAGAATATTCCTGTTGGTTCTGAAATTCACAATATTGAAATGGTTCCTGGTGCAGGCGGTCAGTTAGTTCGTTCTGCCGGTAATGTTGCTCAGCTTATGGCTAAGGAAGGCAAGTATGCAACAGTTAGATTACCATCTGGTGAAATGAGATTATTACCTATTAACTGTAAGGCTACAATCGGTCAGGTTGGTAATACAGACCACGAACTTATTAATATTGGTAAGGCTGGTAAGAAGAGACACATGGGTATCAGACCTACTGTAAGAGGTTCTGTTATGAACCCTAATGACCATCCACACGGTGGTGGTGAAGGTAGAGCACCTGTTGGTAGACCAGCACCTTGTACACCTTGGGGTAAGCCAGCTCTTGGTTATAAGACAAGAAAGAAGCATAAGGCAAGTAACAAGTACATTGTACGTAGTAGAAATAGTAAATAATAGGAGGACCTAAAATGAGTAGATCACTTAAAAAGGGCCCATTCGTTGATGAGCACCTTATGAAGAAGGTTGAAGCTCAGAATGCAGCCGATACTAAGAATGTTATTAAGACTTGGTCACGCCGTTCTACTATCTTCCCAGAAATGATAGGTCATACTATTGCTGTTCATGATGGTAGAAAGCATGTTCCTGTATATGTTACAGAGGATATGGTTGGTCATAAGTTGGGTGAGTTCGCTTTAACTAGAACTTACAGAGGACATGGCAAGGACGCTGAAAAGAAGTCCAAGGCTAGATAATCAACTTTTTGAAAAGGAGGTAATCTTCAATGTCAAAGGGACAT
This sequence comes from Lachnospirales bacterium, assembly GCA_051892075.1. Classification (GTDB taxonomy): domain Bacteria; phylum Bacillota; class Clostridia; order Lachnospirales; family CAG-274; genus HGM11788. The sequence goes on along the minus strand of JBJFFW010000082.1, from coordinate 18,517 downwards.
AGAAGCCAGATAAAAAAGGAAAGAAACGAACAGAACAGAGATAGAAGAGCTCAGGCTCATGCTAAGTTCGTTAGACTTTCAGACACAAAGGCTAGAATTGTTTTAAATCAGATTAAAGGCAAGAGTGTTGGTGAAGCTATGGCTATTCTTAGCTACTCACCAAGATATGCCGCTGAAGTTATTGCTAAGGTATTAAAGTCAGCAGCAGCTAATGCTGAAAACAATTTAGAATTAGATGTAAACAACTTATATGTTGCAGATGTAGTAGCTAATCAGGGACCAACTCTTAAAAGAATTCGTCCTAGAGCTCAAGGTAGAGCATATAGAATTAACAAGAAAACTTCTCACATCTCAATATTTTTAGATGAAAAGAAATAAGGAGGGCAACCATGGGTCAGAAAGTAAATCCACATGGATTAAGAGTTGGCATTATCAAGGATTGGGATTCAACTTGGTATGCTGATAAGAAGGATTATGCTAACTTCTTAGTAGAAGATAATAAGCTTAGAACTTTTATAAAGAACAAATTAGCTAACTCCAGCGTTTCTAAAATCGCTATCGAGAGAACTAATGACAGAGTAAAGATAACTATCTGCACTTCAAAGCCTGGTATTATCATTGGTAGAAATGGTTCTGCTATTCAGGAATTAAGTGCTCAGTTACAGAAGATGTCTAACCAGAAGGTTATGGTTAACATTGAAGAAATTAAAAGACCTGAAACTGATTCTCAGTTAGTTGCTGAAGATATTGCTAGACAGCTTGAAAATCGTGTAACTTTCAGAAGAGCAATGAAGAAAGCTATGCAGACAACTATGAGATTTGGTGCTAAGGGTATTAAGACAACTTGTAGCGGCCGTCTTGGCGGTGCTGAAATGGCTCGTTCTGAGTCATATCATGAAGGTACTATTCCTCTTCAGACTTTAAGAGCTGATATTGACTATGGTTTTGCTGAGGCAAACACTACTTATGGCAAGATTGGTGTTAAGGTTTGGATTTACAAGGGAGAAGTGCTTCCTACTAAGAATAATAAGAAAGGAAGTGTTCAGTAATGTTAATGCCTAAGAGAGTTAAAAGACGCAAGCAGTTCAGAGGTCGTATGACTGGTAAGGCTTTAAGAGGCAACAAGATTACTTACGGTGAGTTTGGTATTGTTGCTATGGAACCTGGCTGGATCACTTCCAGACAGATTGAAGCATCAAGAATTGCGATGACTAGATACATTAAGAGAGGCGGTCAGGTTTGGATTAAGATTTTCCCTGATAAGCCAGTTACAATGAAGCCAATGGGTACAAGAATGGGTTCTGGTAAAGGTACTCCTGAATATTGGGTATCTGTTGTTAAGCCTGGTCGTGTAATGTTTGAAATTGCAGGTATCGATGAAGAAGTTGCAAGAGAAGCATTAAGACTTGCTATCCATAAGTTACCTATTAAGTGTAAGATTGTATCACGCGCTGAATTAGAAAAGGAGTGTGACAATTAATGAAGAAAACAGACTTTATTGAAGAATTAAACACTAAGACAGTTGAAGAATTAAACAATGATTTAGTAGAGGCTAAAAAGGAATTATTTAACTTAAGATTCCAGAATGCTACTAATCAGTTAAGCAATACAGCTAGAATTAGACTTGTAAAGAAGAACATTGCTAGAATTCAGACTGTTATAACTCAGAAAAGTAAGGCTCTTTAAGATTTTCGTAATGGAAGGAGGAAATCTCAGTGGAAAGAAATCTTCGTAAGACAAGAATTGGTAAAGTTATCAGCAACAAGATGGACAAGACAATTGTTGTTGCAGTTGAGAATAATGTAAGACATCCATTATATAAGAAAATCGTGAAGACAACTTACAAGTTAAAGGCTCACGACGAAAATAATGAGTGTCAGATTGGCGATAGAGTTAAGGTTATGGAAACTAGACCTTTATCTAAGGATAAGAGATGGAGACTTGTTTCAATCGTAGAAAAGGTTAAGTAATTCCCATTAAATAAGGAGGAAATACAATGATTCAGCAGGAAAGTAGACTTGTTGTTGCTGATAACTCAGGTGCTAAAGAAATTTTATGTATCAGAGTTTTAGGCGGTTCAACAAGAAGATATGCTAATGTTGGTGATGTTATTGTTGCTAGTGTTAAAGATGCAACACCAGGCGGCGTTGTAAAGAAAGGCGAAGTAGTTAGAGCTGTTGTTGTAAGAACTAAGAAGGGTGTTCATAGACCAGATGGTTCTTATATCAAGTTTGACGAAAACGCAGCCGTAATTATCAAAGAAGATAAGAACCCAAGAGGTACTCGTATATTCGGACCTGTTGCAAGAGAGCTTAGAGAAAAGCAGTATATGAAGATTTTATCTCTTGCACCTGAAGTATTATAATAGGAGGTAAGGGTCGAGATGAAGATTAAGAAAAACGATAAGGTAAAAGTTATCGCGGGTAAAGATAAAGGTAAGGAAGGCAAGGTACTTGTTGTAGACAGAGCTAAGAACAAGGTTATTGTTGAAGGCGTTAATATGGTTAAAAAGCATGTTAAGCCAGGTGCTCAGAATCCACAGGGTGGTATCATTACTAAGGAAGCTTTCATTGATGCTTCAAATGTAATGTTTGTCTACCAGGGCAAGCCAACCAGAATTGGTTACACAGTTTCAGCTGACGGTACTAAGCAGAGAGTTGCTAAGTCAACTGGCGAAGTAATTGATTAATTCTGGAAAGGAGGAACCTAAAAAGTGAACGCATTTAGAGAATTTTATGAAAAAGAAGTAGTACCAGCAATGGTAAGCAAGTTTTCATATAAGAATATTATGGAAGTTCCAAAGCTTGAAAAGATTGTTGTAAATATGGGTCTTGGTGAAGCTAAGGACAATTCTAAGGCTATTGACTCAGCTGCTGCTGATATGATGCTTATTACAGCTCAGAAGCCTATTGTAACAAAGGCTAAAAAGTCAATCGCTAACTTTAAGCTTCGTGCAGGTATGCCTATTGGTTGTAAGGTTACTTTAAGAGGTGAAAAGATGTACTCTTTCGCTAGTAAGCTTATTAATGTAGCTTTACCACGAGTTCGTGACTTTAGAGGTGTTAGTGCTGAAAGTTTCGATGGTAGAGGTAACTACACATTAGGTATTAAGGAACAGTTAATGTTCCCAGAAATCCAGTACGACAAGATTGATAAAATCAGAGGTATGGATATAGTATTTGTAACAACAGCTAATACTGATGAAGAAGCAAGAGAGCTTCTTAGATTATTCGGTATGCCATTCAAGAAGTAAAAGGGAGAGGAGCAAAGAGATTATGGCTAAAACATCAATGAAAGTTAAGCAAACTAGAAAACCTAAGTTTTCAACTCAGAGCTATACTCGTTGTAGAATTTGCGGAAGACCACACGCTTATTTAAGAAAGTTTGGTATTTGCAGAATTTGCTTCCGTGAATTAGCTTACAAGGGTGAAATCCCTGGCGTTAAGAAGGCTAGCTGGTAATTTGAAAGGAGGTTTTTAAAAATGTCAATGAGTGATCCTATTGCAGATATGCTCACTAGAATTAGAAATGCAAACACTGCTAAGCACAACACTGTAGATGTACCTTCAAGCAAAATGAAGGAAGCAATCGCTAACATCCTTACAAATGAAGGCTATATTGCAGGTTATGAAATATTAGAAGACGGCGTAAAGAAGACTATGAAGATTACACTTAAGTATGGTGTAGATAAGAACGAAAAGGTTATCTCTGGTATTAAGAGAATTTCAAAGCCTGGTCTTAGAGTTTACGCTAGCAACGAAGAGTTACCAAGAGTTTTAGGTGGTATGGGTATTGCCATTATGTCAACAAATAAGGGCATTATCACTGATAAGGAAGCCAGAAAGCTTGGCGTAGGCGGTGAAGTTATCGCCTTCGTATGGTAATAGAAGGAGGTAAATTAAATGTCACGTATAGGTAAATTACCTGTTGCTATTCCGGACGGTGTTGAAGTTAAGCTTGAGGATGGTAACATAATTACTGTTAAGGGTCCTAAGGGAACTTTAACTCGTAAATTAGTAGACGAGATGGATATTAAGGTTGAAGGCAGTGAAATTACTGTAACTAGACCTAACGATTTAAAGAGAAATAAGCAGTTACATGGTTTAACTAGAACTCTTATTTTCAATATGGTTGAAGGTGTAACTAAGGGCTATACTAAGGAGCTTGAAATCAACGGTGTTGGTTACAGAGCTGCTAAGTCAGGCAAGAAGTTAACTTTAACTTTAGGTTACTCTCACCCTGTAGAAATGGAAGACCCTGAAGGTATTGAAACTAAGGTTGACGGTAACAAGATTACTGTATCTGGTATCAACAAGGAACAGGTTGGTCAGTTTGCTGCTGAAATCAGAAGCAAGAGAGCTCCTGAACCATATAAGGGCAAGGGTATTAAGTATACAACTGAAACAATCAGACGCAAGGTTGGTAAGACCGGTAAGAAATAAAAAGGAGTGAATGTGCAATGATAAGAAAGCCATCACGAGCTGTTGCAAGAGCAAAGCGTCATTACAGATTGCGTAATAACATCTCCGGCACAGCTGAAAGACCAAGATTGGCAGTATTTAGATCTAATATGCATATATATGCACAGATTATAGATGATACAGTAGGCAACACTATTTGTTCAGCATCAACATTAGAGGCTGATGTAAAGTCTAAGGTTGAAAAGACTAATGATGTTGAAGCTGCAAAGGCTGTTGGCGAGGCTGTAGCAAAGAAAGCTCTTGAAAAGGGCATTACAACTGTAGTATTCGACAGAGGCGGATTTATCTATCATGGTAAGATTCAGGCATTAGCTGATGCTGCCAGAGAAGCCGGCTTACAGTTCTAAGGAGGGAAAGTCGTGAGAAGAAATAAAATCGATGCAAGTACGCTTGATTTAAAGGATAAGGTCGTAACTATCAAAAGAGTAACTAAGGTAGTTAAGGGTGGTCGTACAATGCGTTTCTCAGCTTTAGTAGTTGTAGGCGATGAAAATGGTCATGTTGGCGTAGGTGTTGGCAAGGCTATGGAAATCCCTGATGCAATTCGCAAGGGCAAGGAGGATGCTGCAAAGAACCTTATTTATGTAGAAAGAAACGAAAACAACAGTATTTACCATGAAATTTATGGTAAGTTTGGCAGTGCCAGTGTTCTTTTAAAGCCAGCTCCAGAAGGTACTGGTATTATTTCTGGTGGTCCTGCAAGAGCCGTACTTGAGTTAGCTGGTATCAAGAATATCAGAACTAAGTGTTTAGGTTCAAGAAATAAGAAAAATGTAGTTAATGCTACACTTGAAGGCTTAGCTGGTGTAACTTCTCCAGAGAAGATTGCCAGACTTCGTGGTAAGAGTGTAGAAGAAATTATGGGCTAATAAGGGAGGACATTGAAATGTTAAGAATTACTTTAGTAAAATCAACAATAGGTGCAATCCCTAAGCACAAAAAGACTGTTGAGGCTCTTGGTTTAAGAAAGCCACACAGTGTTGTTGAACAGCAGGATAATGCTGCTATCAGAGGTATGCTTAAGCAGGTTAGTCACTTGGTTAAGGTAGAAGAAATCTAATAAATAAGGAGGTGCGTCCTAATGTTTTTAAATGAATTAAAGCCAGCTGAAGGTGCAAAGTCTACTAAGTTTAGAACAGGTAGAGGTCATGGTTCAGGTAATGGTAAGACTGCCGGTAAGGGTCATAAGGGTCAGAACGCTCGTTCAGGCGGTGGCGTAAGACCTGGTTTTGAAGGTGGTCAGATGCCTCTTTACAGAAGAATTCCTAAGAGAGGTTTTAAGTGTATTAATTCTAAAAACATAGTAGCTATAAATTTAAGTCTTTTAAATGACAGATTTGAAGATGGTGCAGTTGTTGATGTTGAAGCATTAATGGCTAAGGGTCTTATAAGTCATGTTAGAGATGGTGTAAAGATTTTAGGTAATGGTGAATTAGACAAGAAGCTTACTGTAAAGGTTAATTACTTCAGTGCATCAGCTAAGGAAAAAATTGAAGCTGCAGGCGGAAAAGCTGAGGTGATCTAATTGTTTACAACACTTAAAAACGCATTTAAAGTAAGAGATCTTAGAATTAAGATGTTATATATGTTACTTGTGCTTGTAATTGTAAGATTAGGTACTTATTTGCCTATTCCTGGTGTAGATATTGCTCAGATTAGTAATTCTGACAGCAATATCTACCAGTTAATTACAGGTGGTAACTACGGTACAGTATTCGCAATGGGTATTGGACCTTACATCAATGCATCTATCATTATGCAGTTATTAACAGTAGCTATTCCTAAGCTTGAGGAAATCAAGAAAGATGGCGAAGAAGGTAACAGAAAAATTTCTCAGTATACTAGAATTGCAGCTGTAATCTTAGCTTTATTACAGGGTGCAGGTCAGATTTATACTGTAAATGGTATGGGTGCATTTACAAATGCCGGTAATATCGTTCTCATTTATGTAGTTGGTCTTGTAACTATGGTTACAGGTACTATCTTCATTATGTGGATGGGTGAAAAGTTAACAGAAGTTGGTATTGGTAATGGTGCTTCATTCATTATCTATGCTAACATCTTATCTGGTATGGCAAACGGTTTCTTAGCTCTTAAAACACAGGCAACAGGTTCATCTGGTGTTAATGTTACAGGCTTAATTACTGTTTGTGCAATAGTAATCGTTTTAATTGTAGTTATGGGCTTTGTTGTATTAGTACAGGACGGTGAAAGAAGAATTCCTGTTCAGTATTCAAATAAGCTTGCCGGTGGCGGCAGAATGATGGGCGGACAGAGTTCATATATTCCTATTAAAGTAAATATCGCAGGCGTTATGAGTATCATCTTCGCCATTTCTTTGTTACAGTTCCCTTATACAATTAACCAGCTTATTCAAAGCACTAAGCTTGCTACTATAGCTGAGTATTTAAGTACAAGAAATCCTGTTGGTGCGATTATTTATGTAATTCTTATTTTCTGTTTCACATTTTTCTATACTTCTTTTGCATTTAATCCTGCAGAAGTTGCTGAAAATATGAAGAAAAATGGTGGTTTTGTTCCAGGTATAAGACCTGGTAAGCCAACTGGTGATTATATCCAAAAGGTAGTAGACAGAATTTCATTTATCGGTGGTATTACTTATGCCTTAATTGCTATGGTTCCTGTAGTATTAGGTTGGGCAACTGGTATGGATATGGGATTTGGTGGTACTACATTACTTATCGTAACAGGTGTAGCACTTGAAATTGTTAAGTCACTTGAATCTCAGTTAGTTATGAGAAACTACAAGGGATTTTTGGATTAGTATTATAGATTAGGGAATGAAACCTTTAAGGTTTCTTTTCCTTAATTTATCTTCTTATAAAAAGAGGGTGTAATAAATGAAATTAGTACTTATAGGTTGTCCGGGTGCCGGTAAGGGTACACAGGCTAAAAAACTTTCAGCTCATTATAATATCGCTCATATTTCAACAGGCGATTTATTAAGAGATGAAATTAAAAATGGCACTGATTTGGGCAAGAAAGTAAGTGAAATTATAAATGCAGGAAAGCTTGTGTCTGATGAAATCGTTTCTGAAATGTTAGCTAAGAGAATTACTGCTGATGATTGTAAAAATGGCTATATTCTTGATGGTTATCCAAGAAATGTTGCTCAGGCAGAGGGTTTAAATGCTATAGTTGGTCAGCTTGATAAGGTTGTATGCTATGAAGTTGCTGATAATATTATTGTTGACAGAATGAGTGGCAGAAGAAGTTGCCCTAATTGTGGAAAAATGTATCATATAAAGTACAATCCTCCAAAGGTTGAGGGTAAGTGCGATGACTGTAATACAGACCTTATTCAGAGAAAAGATGACAATGAAGAAACTGTAGTAAACAGACTTAAGGTTTACCACGAAACAACTGCTCCTGTAATTGATTATTATGACAATCAGGGTATCTTGTTAAAGGTTAATGGTGTTGGTGATATTGATGATATTTTCAACACTGTTGTTAAGGCCTTGGAGGGTAATAAGTAATGTCTATTACAATAAAAAGGGAATTTCATATTGAAAAAATGAGAGTGGCCGGTCGTATTACAGGTGAAACTCTCAACTTGATGGAAAAATCAATTAAACCTGGTATAACTACTTTGGAACTTGATAAAATTGCCGAGGAGTATATACGCTCTCAGGGTGCTTATCCATCATTTAAAGGTCTTTATGGATACCCTGCCTCAATATGTGCATCGGTTAACGAGGAAGTAATCCACGGAATACCAAACAATAGAAAGCTCCAAGAAGGAGATATAATTTCTATTGATACAGGTGCATATATAAATGGCTTTCATGGAGATGCAGCAAGAACCTTTGCTGTTGGTAAAATTTCTGCTGACAGGCAAAGACTTATTGATATAACAAAGGAAAGCTTTTTCAGAGGTATAGAATTTGCAAAAAGTGGCAATCATTTAATTGATATTTCTGCTGCTATTCAGGACTTTATAGAAAGTAATGGATATGCAGTGGTTAGAGATTATGTAGGGCATGGCATCGGAAGAGAAATGCACGAGGACCCAAATGTTCCTAATTATAGAACAGGCAGAAAGGGTCCAAAATTAATGACTGGAATGACTCTTGCAATAGAGCCTATGGTAACAGCAGGAAACTATAAGGTTAAAACCTTATCTAATAAGTGGACAGTTGTTACAAAAGACGGCTCTGATGCAGCTCATTATGAAAATACAGTCTATATTACTGATGGCAAGCCTGAGCTTTTAACCTTAGTATAGGGGTGAAGAATTTTGTATAATAATTTTTCTAAGGGACAAATAGTTTTTTCAAAAAGTGGCAGGGACAAAGGCACAGCTTTTATAGTTTATGACTTTGATGAAAGCTATGTTTATGTTGTTGACGGAAAAAGAAGAAGCCTTGAAAAACCAAAAAGGAAAAACCCTGTTCATATTCAGCCTACTTATAATATAAATGAAGATATAAAAAATAAGCTTGAAAATGAACTTTATATATTAAATTCCGATATAAAAAAAGCTTTGGCAGAATATAATAATAAGTAAAATAGTTTATAAGACAATAATACTTCTTATATAAAGGAGGTAATGGCTTTGGCAAAAAATGATGTAATTGAAGCTGAAGGCACAGTCCTTGAAAAGCTTCCAAATGCTATGTTTCAAGTAGAACTGGAAAATGGACATAAGATAATTGCTCACATTTCAGGTAAGCTTAGAAAAAACTTTATTAAAATCATTCCAGGGGATAAGGTTCAGGTTGAAATGTCACCTTATGATTTAACAAAGGGAAGAATTACCTGGAGAGGCAAATGAAAGGAGAATAAACAATGAAGGTTAGACCATCTGTTAAACCAATGTGTGAAAAGTGTAGAGTAATCAAGAGAAAGGGTGCAATCAGAATTATCTGTGAAAACCCAAAGCATAAGCAAAGACAGGGCTAATAAGCCATATCTTTGAAAATGTTACAAGATTATTAACATTGTTCACAAAAAGTTTACAATAAAATAGCTTGATTTTATACCCAACTTTTGATATAATATATCTTCGGTTGGGTATTTGTTTTATCGGAAATTTTTAGCGATAAAGGTTAAAAATACATTATATGGTTATGAGAGGGTAAACCCCTTGACTGCCCAAATTTGCACCGTAAATAGCGGCTGATTTTTCGGTGCGACAGTACATTCTGTTAGAATGAATATTTAACCTAAAATAATAATGATACTATGGTTATTAAGATTTTGGCTAGGCTAGAAAATTTAGCGACATACCGAGTAGCTTAAATCTTAATAGAATAAGAAAGAGGTGCAATTTATGGCTCGTATTGCTGGTGTAGACTTACCTAGAGAAAAGCGTGTTGAAATTGGTCTTACTTATGTTTATGGTATTGGTAGAGCAAGTGCTAACAGAATTTTAGCCGAAGCTGGTGTCAATCCTGATACAAGAGTAAGAGATCTTACAGATGATGAAGTAGCAAAAATCAGAGATATTATTGCTCAGTCACAGACTGTAGAGGGTGACTTAAGACGAGAAATCGCTTTAAATATTAAGCGTCTTGTTGAAATCGGATGCTACAGAGGTATTCGTCACAGAAAGGGTCTTCCTGTTAGAGGTCAGAAGACTAAGACAAATGCTAGAACTAGAAAAGGTCCTAGAAGAACTGTTGCGAATAAGAAGAAGTAATCAATCAATAAAGTGCTTATTGATTTAAGGAGGTTAACAAAATGGCTAAGAAGACAGTTAAGAAAGCTGCTGGCCGTAGACGTCGTGACAGAAAAGTCGTAGAACGCGGTCAGGCTCATATACAGTCAACTTTTAATAATACTATTGTAACTATTACTGATGCTGCAGGTAATGCTCTTTCTTGGGCAAGTGCAGGCGAGTTAGGATTTAGAGGCTCAAAGAAGTCTACTCCTTATGCTGCTCAGATGGCTGCTGAAAAGGCTGCTGGTGCTGCTAAGGATTACGGTTTAAAGACTGTAGAAGTATTTGTAAAGGGTCCTGGTAGTGGTAGAGAAGCTGCAATCAGAGCTTTACAGGCTGCAGGTCTTGATGTAACTATGATTAAGGATGTAACTCCTGTTCCTCACAATGGTTGTAGACCACCTAAGAGAAGAAGAGTTTAATTCGGATTGAAATATATATTGGAGGTAACATTTAATGGCTAGAGAGATTGGTCCTATCATTAAAAGATGTAGATACTTAGGCATTGAGCCTTCTGTTCTTGGTTCTTCTAAGAAGTTAGGCAAGCGTAAGAGAAATATGCGTAAGTTAAGTGAATATGGTATGCAGTTAAAGGAAAAGCAGAAGGTTAAGTTCATCTATGGTGTACTTGAAAAGCAGTTCAGAAACTTATATACTAAGGCTGATAAGATGGCTGGCATCACAGGTGAAAATTTACTTATGCTCCTTGAACTTAGACTTGATAATGTTGTATATAGATTAGGTTATGGCCGTACTAGAAAAGAAGCTAGACAGATTGTAAGACATAACTTAGTTACTTTAAATGGCAAGAAGGCGAATATCCCTTCTATGACACTTAAAGTTGGTGATGTTATTGAAATTAAGGAATCTAAGAAGGATTTACAGAGATTTAAGGATGTTCTTGAAGTAACTTCTTCTCGTATTGTACCGGAATGGTTATCTGCTGACCAGGAGAGTTTAAAGGGTACTGTCAATGCACTTCCTAAGAGAGAGCAGTTAGACTTACCTGTTAATGAAACTCTTATTGTCGAGTTATATTCTAAGTAATAAATTGTTACTATTTTGTGAATTTATGTTTCCTTGGAGTAGGAAATTTTATAAGATAACTATTTAAGGAGGTTGGGGCAGAGTGTTTGAGTTTGAAAAACCTCGTATTGAAATTACTGAAAAAAATGAAAAGTATGGTTGCTTTGTAGTAGAACCATTAGAAAGAGGATATGGTACAACCTTGGGTAATTCTCTTAGAAGAATTTTATTATCTTCTTTACCTGGTGCTGCCGTAAGCAATGTTAAGATTGATGGTGTACTTCATGAATTTAGCACTATTCCTGGTGTTAAAGAAGATGTAACCGAGATTATCTTAAATCTTAAAAATCTTGCTATTAAAAATACTAGCGAAAGCCCAGAGCCTAAGATGGCTTACATCGATGCTTCAGGTGATTGCGAGGTTAAGGCTAAAGATATTAAGTTTGATTCTGATATTGAAGTTCTTAATCCGGATTTACACATTGCTACTTTAAGTGGTGGTGCTGAAAGCAAGCTTTTTATGGAAATAACTATAACAAAGGGTCGTGGCTATGTAGAAGCTTCTAAGAATAAGAGAGCTGACCAACCACTTAGAATGATTCCTGTTGACTCCCTTTATACTCCTGTTAGACGAGTAAACTTCAAGGTTGAAGATACTAGAGTGGGTCAGATTACTGATTATGATAAGCTTACATTTGAGGTATGGACTGACGGTACAATTACTCCTGATGATGCTGTTAGTTTAGGTGCTAAGATTTTAAATGAACACCTTAACTTATTTGTAGATTTATCTGATAGTGCTAAGAATGCTGAAATCCTTGTTGAAAAAGAAGCCGGCACTAAGGAGAAGGTTCTTGAAATGACTATTGAAGAACTTGACCTTTCTGTTCGTTCTTACAACTGCTTAAAGAGAGCAGGTATCAACACAGTTGAGGATTTGGCTAACAAGACAGAAGATGATATGATGAAAGTACGAAATCTTGGACGCAAGTCTTTAGAAGAAGTGCTTAACAAATTAGGAGAACTTGACTTATCTTTAAGTCCAAGTGATGATTGATATAAGGAGGATTAGCAATGGCTGAATATAGAAAGCTTGGTCGTACTGCAAGCCAGAGAAAGGCTTTATTACGCAATCAGGTTACTAATTTATTATACCATGGCAAGATTAAGACAACTGTTTCTAAGGCTAAGGAAATCAGAAGTATTGCAGAAAAGTTAATTACTCTTGCTGTTAAGGAAAAGGATAACTTTGAAGAAGTAAGCGTTAACTGCAAGAAGGGCAGCGAAACTTTCCAGAAAACTATTAAGAAAGACAGCCCTAGCAGATTAGCTGCAAGAAGAAAGATTTTAAGTGTTCTTTATCCTGTTGTTGAAGTACCTGCTGATGGCAGAAAAGTTAGAGCTAACACTGTTAAGGTAGATATGGCTAACAAGTTATTTGATGAAATTGCTCCTAAGTATGCTGATAGAAATGGTGGTTACACTAGAATTCTTAAGCTTGGTGCAAGACGCGGTGATGGTGCTGAAGAAGTAATCATCGAATTAATCTAATTTAGTTTTTAAAAGTCCGGTTTTTTAAATCGGACTTTTTTTATATAAAAAACTGCTGTAAAATTTACAGCAGTTTAGTAGATTAAATTATAAGTCTGAAGTACAATTAGGGCATTTTGTTGCTTCAATATGAATTTCACTCTTGCAGTAAGGACACTCTTTTGTAGTTGCAGGAGCTTCTTCTTCCGCTTTTTTACCTCTGAATTTATTTACAACTTTAATTATAGCAAAAAGAACAAAGGCTGTAATAACAAAGTTTATAATTGTGCCTAAAAGTGTTCCTACAGGAATAGGGCCAATATTTCCGGCAATACTGTTTACATCTTCGCCACCTGTAATAAAAGCAATTATCCAGTTAATAACAGGTGTTACAACACATCCTACAAGTCCGTCTTTTACAAGAGCTGTAAAAGCAGCACCAATTACAATACCAACAGACATATCTATCATATTTCCCTGTATTGCAAATTCCTTAAATTCTTTAAAAAGTTTTTTCATTTGTATTACCTCCTTGGTTTATAATTAGAGTATACTATATAAGGGGAAATTTGTAAAGATTTGTCTTAATAAATAGACTTAAATTTATTAAGATTTAATTAAATAAAGAAATTAAATTGACTTATTTAAAATTCTTTAGTAAAATATAAATAGATAAATGGGAAATTATATGAAAGGAGAGTATAAGTATGAAAAAATATATTGGAATAATTTTGTCTTTGGCTATAGCTTTATCAAGTGTTGTAAGTTCTTTTGCTTCGTTAGAAAGTGAAGGAGCTGATAGTAATGCTGTTGTAACAGAAAATAAAGACAGTGTTGCTACAGGCTCATCTGTTACTACCACAACTGAGGCTACTACAGAAATTTTTACAGAAGCTACAACTGAGGCTACTACAGAAGCTATAACTGGGGTTGTAACAGAAGTAACTACAGAAATCACAACAGTAGTAGAAACAGCAACAGAAACTACTACATACCCTAACAGACCTCGTACTCCTGGAACAGGTCATTTAAGAAACAATACTTCTTATGTATACACAAAGTACAATGTTTATACTACATCAGAATCTACAACAGAGGAAACTACTGAAGAAGGAACTGAAAGTGTAGAAACTAACGATAATGAGTATTTAACTAAAAATGTTAAGGTTCAGATTGGAAATAATGAAGTTATAATTGGTTCAGAAAGCTATGTAGTAGATGCTATGCCATATATTCAGTATACAACAGGCTCAACTTTAGTTCCTCTTAGATTTGTGGCTCTTGCTGTAAGTGGAGGAGATGTTGACACATCTGAGGGTGATGTAGTTAAATGGGACGCAGCTACAAAAACTGCTATTGTAAATTATAATGGAAATACTATTGCTTTTACTGCCGGAAGCAGTGAAATGATTGTAAATAGTGATGTTATTTCAATGGCTAATGGTGCTGTTGCTGAAATTTCAGGAAACAGGATGTATATTCCATTTAGAGCATTAGGAGATGCTTTAGGCGTAGATGTTGATTGGGATAGTGACACTAAGACAGCTACTTATATTATAGAATAATAAAAAAGGTTATCCTTAAAAGGGATAACCTTTTTTAGATTAGTTAGGTTAAATTAAGCATAATTTTTTCTGAAATTTCCTTTGCCTTATTACCGTCTCCATTTTCTATTCTTAGAGCTGTTATAAATTTTGAGTTTTCTCTATCTGTAATAGATACAAACCAACCGCTATTAATTTTACCGTTTATCATTCCCGAACCTGTCTTTCCATAATATCCGTTATTTATTTTTATGGAGTTTAGAATACAGTTTAAATTTTCTTCTTTAAAATTAAATTCGTTATTAAAAAGTTTTTTTAAAAATATAACTTCTTCTATAGGAGATATTTTAAGAGTATCCTCAAGCCAATAGCTTTCTTTGTTAAAGGAAAGGGATTTGTTACCATAATTTATTTTGTTTAAAAAATTTTTAATTTCATTTATGGTTAAATTATTGTCCAAATTTTGAAAATACCAGTTTACACTATATTTCATAGCTGTAGAAAGATTTTGATTTTGCTCCCATTCATTAAAAGGATAATCTTTTCCATTGTATGCCATAGAATTATTTTCAGGACTTATAACTTTATTTTCCAATGCGTTTATGCCTATTACAATTTTATAGATTGAATTTGGAGCTGCTCTTTTTTCTGCCAGGTTTTTATTGTAAATATAGTATTTATCATTGTTTATATCATACATTACAAAAGTACCCTTAAAACCATGAAAATATTTTTCTAAATTAATATTTTCATATTCAATATTGGGCTTAAAATAAATGCTGTAGCCGTATGAGTTTATATTAAATAAATATGGAATAATAAAGGCAATAACAAAAAATATGAAAAATCTGCTTTTTATTTTACTTAAATTTTTGTTGTAATTTATAATCTTATTAATTCTGTATTTAAGCTGATTTTTTGGTGAAAACATATATTGTGCAACACTTTTTTCTTCTATTACAGAGTCTAAAATTATATTGCCGTACTCAATATTATTTCCTAAAAAGTTTATTACATCATAATCACAATATACTTCCATATCAAGCCTTATTTTTTTACACCATATTAAAACCATAGGATTAAACCAGTAAATACATTCAATTAAAGACAGCATAAAATTTAAAATTAAATCCTTATGTTTGTGATGAATTAACTCATGTAAAAATATGCTTTTATCATGAGAATATTTTGTTGGAACTAATACTTTTTTAAAAAATATTCCATAGGATAAGGGAGATAAAATTTCATCACACAAATATAGTTTTGCTTTTATTTTCATATTTTCACATAATTTATTAAAAGTATTGCTATATAAAGGTTTTTTATTTAGTTTTCTAAGTTTTAATCCTGAAATTATAACAAAAATTATTTTAATAATAAATCCAAATATTATTATTAAATCAATTATATGATATCTGTTTACTGAAACATATAAATCCTTTGAATAGTCTGAAATAATATTAGTTGATAAGGGTTTTATGGAGCTTTTTTCCAAATTATTAAAATTATAAAAATTATAAATCTCAAAATTAGGAACAAATATAAATAAAAGACTTAAAACTATAAAAATATTTGAAAAAGATAAATATTTTGGAAAAATATTTTTATCTAAAGCCTTTCTTATTATAAATATCAACCCAAGATATATAAAAATAATAATATTGCAAAGAATAAAATTATATGTAATCAAAATAATCACCCTTTATTAAGCATATCCCTAAGTTTTTTAATATCTTCATCAGAAATCATATTATTTTCAATTAAGTTCATAGCTAATTTATTAAGAGAACCATTAAAAAATTTACCTAAAAAAGTTTTACTTTCATTTTTTATATATTCTTCCTTATTTATTTTAGCTGTATAAACATAAATTTTGCCCTCTTTTTTATGAGTAATTGCACCCTTTTTTTCAAGCCTTGATATAAGAGTGTGTACTGTTCTTACATTCCAGTTGCTTTTTTCCATAACAATTTTTGCTATATCCTTAGTATTAATAGGTTCATTTTCCCATATTACATTCATTACTTCAAATTCAGAATCGGATATTTTAATCATTTCATACCTCACCTTTAATTATATTTTCTGCTATAGCCTTAGCATCTGCACCTGCTATAGTTTTATTTTCATTTCCAATTATGTGAACAGCAAAATATATTCTCTTATTATCCTTTTCATAAAAACCTGTATACCATGCAGAATTATCTTTGCCTGTTCCTGTCTTGCCATAAATATTTTCGGTATCGCTTTTCATAATATTTTTTAGTATATTTATGTTTTCAATACTGTAATTTGTTTTACCCTCAAAAATTTTAGCTGTTACTCTTACTGCCTCCACAGGAGAAATTTCAAGAGATGAACCAAGCCAAAAGCCATTTAATTCCTTATCTCCATTTTCATCTTCTCCATACCATTTTGTTATATCACAATTTCCATAATCAAGAGATAAAAGGGCAGAGTGGATATTTTCTTCACCGATTTTATCTATTAATTGTCTGTAATACCAAACACAGGAATATTTATAGGCATCACCTAAGCCTAAGTCCTGTTCCCAAGCTTCAAAAGGATATTTATTTCCGTTATATTTCATTTTAGAATTTTCGTCTTTTACTATACCACAATCCAATCCCTCAATAGTTGAAACTATTTTAAAAATTGAATTTGGAGAATATCTTTTTTCACAATCAACACTGTTATAAAGAAAGTAGCTGTCATTTTCATAATCATAAAGTACAGCACAGCCATTAATTTCATTAAAATATGAAGAATAGTCAACCTCTGTAATTGTTTGAGATTTAATAGTTGTTTCTGAATTATCTAAATTTTCTGAAACAATATCCTTTTTTAAACCACATCCAATTAAAGAAATACCTATAATTCCTACAAATAATAATACCATAAATTTTTTCATAATAAAACCTCCTAAATAAATATTACAAGTGTAGTATATACATATATTACACTTGTAATATTTATTTGTCAATAATTTTTTAATAAATTTTTAAAATTTTTATAGGAATTATTGTTAAAATGTGTTAGAATATAACTATATTAAAGAGAGGAAGGTAATTTTATGGAAAAATTTTTTCACCTTAAAGAACATGGAACTGATATTAAAACTGAACTTATAGCCGGATTAACAACATTTATGACTGTTGCATATATACTTGCTGTAAATCCAAATATTTTGGCGGCTTCAGGAATGGATAGGGGAGCTGTGTTTACAGCTACAGCTATTGCTGCACTTCTTGGTACTTTGTTTATGGCTTTATTTGCTAACTACCCATTTACACTTATTCCAGGTATGGGACTTAATGCTTATTTTGCTTATACAGTAGTTGGAAGTATGGGATATAGCTGGCAGATTGCTTTGGCTGCTGTTTTTGTTGAAGGTATTATTTTTATTGTTTTATCTGTAACTAATGTAAGAGAAGCAATATTTAATGCTATTCCAAAGGGTTTAAAAAATGCTGTTTCAGTAGGTATAGGTCTTTTTATCGCCTTTATAGGCTTGCAAAATGCAAAAATTGTAATTGGCGGTTCTACTTTGTTGTCACTTTTTTCTCTTGATAAGTTTAATGCTTTAAGTGAAGTACAGGGTACATTTAATGATGTTGGAATTACTGTTCTTTTAGCTATTATTGGAACAATTATTATGGCTATTTTAACTGTAAGAAAAATTAAAGGCAATATTTTGTGGGGAATTCTCATTACTTGGATTTTAGGTATGATTTGTCAGGTTGTTGGACTTTATGTTCCTAATCCTGACCTTGGCTTTTATTCATTATTCCCTGATTTTTCTTCAGGTATAAGTGTGCCAAGCCTTGCGCCTGTTTTCTGTAAAGTTGATTTAACAGGTGTGTTATCAGCAGAATTTTGGGTTGTAGTTTTCTCTTTCTTATTTGTTGATTTGTTTGACACAATAGGAACTCTTATTGGTGTATCTTCTCAGGCAAATATGCTTGATGAAAATGGAAAACTTCCAAAGATTAAGGGTGCTTTACTTGCAGATGCCTGTGCTACAACTTGTGGTGCTTTACTTGGTACTTCTACAGTTACAACTGCTGTTGAAAGTGCAGCCGGTGTAAGTGAAGGTGGCCGTACAGGTTTAACATCTGTTACTACAGCAGTTTTATTTGGACTTGCTTTATTATTATCACCAATATTTTTAGCTATTCCATCTTTTGCAACAGCACCTGCTCTTATAATTGTAGGCTTCTATATGATTTCAAATGTAGTAAATATTGATTTTA
>JBJFFW010000081.1:0-6018 GCA_051892075.1 Lachnospirales bacterium | reverse complement strand
ATTATAGACTATAATGATACTCTTGCCTCATCAATTTCAATGTTTATGATTTTGATGCCTGTTTTGACAATGCGTCTTTTTGCCGAAGAAAAAAGACAGAAAACAGACCAACTTTTATATACTTCTCCCGTAAGTATTTATTCTGTTGTTTTTGGCAAATTTTTGGCTGCATCAATCCTTTTTTTAATAGGAATAATCATAACTTTTATTTTCCCTTTAATGTTAAACAGTTTTGGAAATATTGATTTTGGTTTAACCTTTGCTTGTTTTTTAGGCTATTTTTTACTTGGAATGTGCTTTATAAGTCTTGGAATTTTTATTTCTGCAATTACAAGTAATCAGCTTATTTCAGCTATAGCCTCTTTTGGAATAATTTTTTTAATGCTTATGATGGATAATATTTCTTCGGCTGTGCCTATAAGTGTGTTAAGCTCTTTGATTTTTGTGGGAATTTTAATTTTAATGCTTTCTTTTATTATTTATAACAGCATTAAAAATGTTATTTTTACAATTTTAACTGCTTTAATATTATTTATAATTGAAATTGCAATTTATTTTGTAAATCCAAATTTATATGACGGTTTTATTGTAAATTTATTAAGCTGGTTTTCTGTTTTAAACAGATATGAAAGCTTTTATATAGGTATTATATCTGTTTCTGATGTTGTTTATTACATTACTTTTACATTTGCTTTTTTATATTTAAGTGTAGTTGTAATTGAAAAAAGAAGATGGTACTAGGAGGAGCAAATGAAAAAAATATTAAGTGATAAAAGATTAAAATGGGGTACATTTTCAACTATAATCACAATTATAGTTATTGCTATATTAATATTTGTAAATCTTGTTGTAGGGCAGTTTAACAAAAGTTTTGACCTTACAGGTAAAAGCACATACTCATTAAGTGATGAAACAAAGGAAGTGCTAAAATCTTTAGATAGTGAAATTTATATTTACACAATGTTTGAAACTTCTAATTCTGATGCTGTTATAACTAAAGTTCAGCAGGTTTTAAATAAATATAAGGAAGTTAATTCAAATATTAAATTAGAAAATATTGATTTGTATCTTCACCCGGATTTTGCAAATAAGTATTCAAATGAAAATACAAAAGTTTCCGTAAACAGTATAATTGTTGAAAAAGGCGACAGACACAGAGTTATAGGCTATGATGATTATTATATTCAAAATAGCAGTTCCTATAACACAGAGGAAATTAATATTGAGGCAAATATAACAAGTGCCATTGAATATGTTACAAATAAAAAATCTTCAAAACTTTATTTTGTAACAGGTCATGGGGAAACTGATTTTAATCATTTTACAACTCTTACTAATCAGTTAAAACTTGCAAATTATGAAATGGAAAATATAAATCTTCTTGAAAAGGATATTCCTTCAGACTGCACAGTTTTAATTGTTACCTTTGGCAGCAGAGATTTTACTGTAGCTGAAGCTGACAAGGTAAAAAAATATCTTTCAAATGACGGCAGAGGATTTTTCCTTTTAGGTGGAACAGACACAAGCCAATTTAAAAATATATCAAGTATTATAAATGCTTATGGTGTTACTCTTGAAAAGGGTTATGTTTTTGAAGGAAACAGCGATAATTATTACAAATATCCTTATGCAATTTTTCCTGAAATTAAGGATTGTGAAATTAATAAAACTATTTTATCTAAAGGTTATACTCTTTATTCTGTAGCAAGTCAGGCTGTTACAGAGCTTGATGTTAAAAAACAGGGATTAAAAATTGAGCCTCTTATAACTTCTACAAATAAGGCTTATATAAAGGCAGAAGGCAACACTTCACCTAATAAAGAAGCTGGGGATTTAGAGGGAGAATTTAGCCTTGCCTGTGCAATTACAGATTCAAGCTATACAGATAAAAGCCACACAACAAAGCTAATTGTAAGTGGCACAAGCTATTATTTTATTGACCCAAGCTATGATGAAATGGTTGCAAATGCAAATTCTACCTTTGTAGTTTCAGCCATAAATTGGCTTAATGACTTGGAGTCTGATTTTACAATTACTCCTAAGTCATTATCTACTGATACTGTGTTAATAGACGAGGGTTCAGCAAATATGGTTAAAATTGTAGGTTGGGGGATTATTCCTGTTACCTTATTTTTAATAGGTTTTATAATCTGGCTTATAAGGAGAAATAAATAATGAAAAAGAAATTGGCTTTTATGATTTTGGCTGTTCTTATATTGAGTGTTTTAATTATTCTATATGTTTTGGGAAACAGCAAAGATAACAAAGCTTTGGAAGATACATCAGAGAGTTTAAATTCTGATGATATTTATGTAACAGATATAAAAAACACAACTGAAATAAGTATATCAAATGATACTGATAGCTTTATTTTAAAATTAAATAATGATAATTATACAGTTTCAGGATATGAAAATAACACTATATCTCAATCTGATATTAAATATGTATTTTTATCTTTTTCAAAGCTTAAATGTGTAGATATTGTAGAAGAAAATGCTGAAAATTTGGCTAAGTACGGACTTGATACGCCAAAGGCAAAAGTTAGTATAAAGGGAGATAGCTCCATAAATATTTTCTTTGGAAATTTAACGGCAGATAATAAGTACAGATATGTAACGGTAGATAATAAAAAGATTTATATTATAAATGCAAGTGTATCAAATTTTGCATTTTCACAGGTTAAAAGTTTCATAAGTAGTGTTGTTACTACTATAGAGGCTAAAAATGTAAATTATGTTAATATAAAAACTCAAAATCAGCCGGAAATACTTATTGAAAATGATGAAAATAATGAAGTTTTAAAAAATTATACTTCAACAAGTGGTCTTTCTGCTCTCTTAATGAAATCGCCAATTAAAGATGCCATTGTTTATCCTACTAATATGCAGGAGTTTGTTTTGGGAGATTTATCACAAATTTCAATAAGTGATGTGGCAGAGCTTAATTTAGATAATTTATCAAAATATGGACTTGATAATCCTAAAGATATTATAACTATTAAAGACAGTTCTAAAACTCTTACACTTAAAAAAGGTAATGATAAAGATGAAAATAGTGTTTATGTTTTAATTGATGACAGACCGGAGGTCTATGTTATGACAAAGGATAGTTTTAATCTTTTTGAAAGCGTAAATATTATGGATTTTATACAGACCTTTGTAAGACTTTACTCCCGTTCTTTAGTTGACGGTATAGATTATAAAACTCCAAGGGGAAGTTATAAAATTGAAATGAGAACAGAGGGGGATAATAAAATTGCTGTTGATAGTGAGGGAGTTAAAAGAGATAACAGAAATGATTATATAGATGATATTTTAATCGACAAGGAAAGCTTTGGAGATTTTTATGAGCTTTTATCAGGTATAAGTTTTGACAGCATAAAATACAATGAAGAAAAAAATAATTCAAGTCCTCTTTATACTATAACCTATAATCTTTCAGAGGGTAAGGCTGATAAGGTGGAATTTTATGAATACAACAATAGTTTCTGCTATATTTTGCAAAATAATAACCTTCTTTTGGTAAATAAGGAGCAGTTAAACTCTCTTGAGGATAAAATAAATGAACTTAAAAAATAATTTTTCGTTATTTTATTAAAATTACAGGTTAAAAAAATAACTTTACTTATTTTATTGTATATAGTATAATAAAAAATAATAGTCTATGGTAGAAACAGAATTTTAAATATATTTTTTAGGAGGCGTTCATTTAATATGGGCAAATTTTTTGGTACAGATGGTGTAAGAGGTGTTGCTAATATTGAGCTTACACCTGAACTGGTTTATAGATTAGGCAGAGCCGGTGCTTATGTGCTTACTAAGCACACTAATCATACTGCTAAAATTATTGTAGGTATGGACACAAGAATTTCTGGAGAGATGCTTGAATCTGCTCTTATTTCAGGTATCTGTTCTGTTGGTGCTCATGCTGTAAGTTTAGGTGTTGTGCCTACCCCTGCTGTTGCACACTTAGTTCGTGAATATAAGGCTGATGCAGGTGTTGTTATAAGTGCTTCACATAATCCTGTTCAGGATAACGGCATTAAGTTTTTTAACTCTCAAGGCTTTAAGTTAAGAGATGATTTAGAGCTTGAAATTGAAAGCTATATGACAGATAAGTGGGAGCAAATCCCAAGACCTTATGGTGATAAGGTTGGCTCAAAGTCTGTTTGTGAAAAGGCTGTTTATGATTATGCCAAGTTTTTAAAGACTTCAACTGATATTGATTTTAATGGTGTAAAGCTTGCTATTGACTGTGCTAATGGTGCTACTTACAAGGCTGCTCCTATGGTTTTAGAGGAACTTGGTGCAGAAGTTTTAGCTATTCACAGAGAGCCTGACGGAACTAATATTAATAGAGATTGCGGGTCTACTCATCTTGAAAGTTTACAGAAATTTGTAGTTGATAATAATTGTGATTTAGGTATTGCCTTTGATGGTGATGGCGACAGATGTCTTGCTGTAGACGGTGAGGGTAATGTTGTAGACGGCGATGTTATTATGGCTATTTGCGGAAAATATATGAAAGAGTGTGGCAAGCTTAAAAATAACACTATTGTTGCAACTGTTATGAGTAACCTTGGCCTTTTTATGATGGGTGATGCAAACGGTATCAAGGTTGAAAGAACTAAAGTTGGCGACAGATATGTTTTAGAGCATATTTTAGAGTGTGGCGACTGCTTTGGTGGTGAACAGTCAGGTCATATTATTTTCTTTGATTATAACACTACAGGTGACGGTATTTTAACTGCCATTCAGCTTATTACAACTCTTAAAAAGACAAATATGACTCTTTCAGAGGCTAAAAATGTTATGGAAGTTCTTCCACAGGTTTTAGTTAATGCAAGAGTAGACAATAAGAGAAAGAATGAATATCTTTCTAATGAAACTATAAGATGTGAAATTGAAAAGCTTGAAGAAAGATTTAGTGGCGAGGGCAGAGTTCTTATTAGACCTTCAGGTACTGAACCTATTGTCAGAGTTATGATTGAGGGCAGAGATAAGGCTGTTCTTAAAAAGGAAGCTGAAAGACTTGCAAGACTTATTGAGGGTCTTTTAAGCTAAGGAGGATAATAAAAAATGTGTGGTATAGTTGGCTATGTTGGCAATAAAAATGCAGTGCCTGTGCTTATAAATGGTCTTGAAAGCCTTGAATACAGAGGTTATGATTCTGCAGGTATTGCCGTTTTGGAAAATGATGGAATAAGTATCAGAAAAACTAAGGGTAAAGTAGAAAATTTAACTAATCTTTTGTTTAGTCAGCCTGTTTCAGGCAAGGTTGGTATAGGTCACACAAGATGGGCAACTCATGGTGCACCATCTGATACTAATGCTCATCCTCATTTTAGTAATGACAGTAAAATTGCTGTTGTTCATAATGGTATTATTGAAAATTATCAGGAGCTTAAAAATGAGCTTGAAAATAAAGGCTATCAGTTCCATTCTGAAACTGATACTGAAACTGTGGCTCATCTTATTGATGAATTTTACAAGCAAAATAATGATTTACTTGAGGCTGTAAGAAAAACTCTTGAAAAAATTGAAGGCTCTTATGCTCTTGGTGTTCTTTGTACTGATTATCCTGACCAGATTATTGCTGCAAGAAAGGAATCTCCTCTTATTGTAGGTATTGGCAAGGGTGAAAACTTTATTGCATCAGATATTCCTGCTATTTTAAAGTATACTAAAGATGCTTATATTCTTGATGATAAGGAATTTGCTTTAATAAAGGCTGATGAAGTTAAAATTTATGATATTAAGGGAAATGAATTAAATAAAGAAGTTTATACATACAAGTGGGATATTGAGGCTGCTCAGAAAAATGGTTATGAACATTTTATGCTTAAAGAAATTTTTGAACAGCCAAAGGTTGTTAAGGATAATCTTTCTCAGAGATTTTCTGAAGATGGCAAAAGCATTAAGCTTGATGATATTAAACTTGGAAAGGCAGAGCTTGAAAATATAAATCAGATTTATATTGTGGCCTGTGGTACTGCTTATTATGCAGGCTTAGTTG
>JBJFFW010000080.1:0-6070 GCA_051892075.1 Lachnospirales bacterium | reverse complement strand
CTGAGGCTTGAACATCATCATAGTTATTTGATGCCTTAATATTATCAATTCCTAAAATTTTAGTAAGTACAATAGTAAAATCAGCTCTTATACAATTATTATCAGGAGCAAATTTATTATTACCTACACCAAGAATAATTCCCTTAGATGACATTTTATTAATTGAGTCTATAGCCCAAGCTCTGTGAGAAATATCTGTAAATGTAGTTGTGGCAGCCTTTGTTGTAGCAAAGGCACTTGAAGTAGTAATTTCTGTGTATTCATAGCTTTCTGTTGTTTTAGTGCTTGTTGAAATACCTGTAACATTAATAAGGAACATTATAACTTCCCCGCCATCTCTATCGCAGGTTACAGCTACAGCACCATTAGCAATAGGCTTCATATCACCATCGCTGTCAACTTCCAATACATCTTCTCTGTTAGAGCTGAAATGGTATTCGTCTACATCGCCTGATAAATATTCTTTAAGACTACGAGATTTTGTACCGCTTATTGATAATTCCTGAATAGAATAGTCATCATCAATTTTTACTGTAAAAGTAAAATCGTTATCGCCCTTGGCTGTAACCTTTGTAGAACCATTTTCTAATGCTGAAAGGATACCACTTTTTTCATTAATTTCAACAATATCTTCATCACTTACATTCCAATCATAATCATCAGGGTCATCTTCTAATATATCACATAAGTCAACACTGTCATTAGGTCCCATATATAATGTCCAACTTGTTCTTATATATGCAGTTGTATTAGATGAAGAATATTTTGAAGTGCTTCCTGAATTTGATGAATAGCTTACTTTACTGCTGCTGTCATCATCATCTTCATATACTCTTACGCTAAATTCATATTTAAGATATACATCATTTTTATCATAAATAGCTGTTACTGTTGCAGAGCCTTCTTTTTCACCTGTAATAACACCATTATTTGAAACAGTTACATATTTAGTGTTATTTGACATCCAAGTATAGTTACTTGCACTGTATCTGTCATCAACATAACTATGCAAATCCTTTGTTTTGTCTACATAAACAGTTATAGACTTTGTTGAATTTGCCGCTGTTGTTTCATTTACAGTAATATCAAAGGTATAACTATATCTTACAGAGCCGTCTGTAGCTGTAGCTGTTACATTGGCAGAGCCTGATTTAACACCTGTAATAGTACCGTTTTTATCAACTGTTACAACACTTGTGTTGTTTGAATACCAATCATAATCGGAAGAACTAAGAATTGTTCTGTCAAGATAGCCTGAAAGAGCTTGTGTATTACCTTTATCTAAAGTGATTGTATATTCTTTTTTCTCATCAGTATATGTAGCCTGAGATTTTGTTGTAGTAGTGGCTGATGTAGTTGTAGATTCTGTAGTTTCAGTTGCCTTTGTTGTAGTTTCTTTAGTAGTAGTTTCGGTAGTTTCTTTAGTAGTAGTTTCAGTAGTTGTTTCTTCTGTTGTAGTTTCAGTAGTAGTTTCTTCTTCAGTAGTAATTTCAATAGTGTTTTCTGTTTCTCCGGAAGCAGAGTCATCGCCAAAGGCAAGACCTATTGAAGAAACTGAAAAACACAATGCCATAATAATAGCAGATAATCTTTTTTTCATAGTTGCCTCCCGTAAAATTTTATTTTATATAGCAAAATAATAAATGCTATTTTTGCTACAGATAGGTTGATTATAACATATAATTGTGAACATTATATTATGATTTTTAAAAAAGTAAAATTTTGTAAAGTTTCTCTTCCCTAACTGCATATTTATTTGATATAATCTATTTCAAAGCTTAAAAGGTGGTTATTTATGATAAATATATTAGCAAAAATTTTTATTAAAAATAATGATGATATTTTAAATCCAAAGGTCAGAAAAGATTATGGAGTATTAGCAGGCAGTGTAGGTATTATGAATAATGTTTTTTTATTTGTAATTAAGTTTATTGCAGGTGTTTTAACAGGAGCAATCTCTATAACAGCAGATGCTTTTAATAATTTGTCTGATGCAGCCTCATCTATTGTAACTTTAATTGGTTTTTATATGGCTGGTAAGCCTGCCGATAATGACCATCCTTATGGACATGGCAGAATTGAGTATGTATCTGGGTTAATTGTTGCAATAATTATAATTGTAATGGGTCTTGAACTTTTAAAATCCTCTGTTGAAAAGATTATAAATCCAGAGGCTGTTAACTTTTCAGCTTTGACAGGGGCAATTCTTGTAGTTTCCATATTGGTAAAATTGTGGATGACAAGCTATAATTTTTATTTGGCTAAAAAACTTGATGCTGCAGCTATGGAGGCAACAGCTATTGACAGTAGAAATGATTGTATAGCAACAGGTGCTGTTTTAATTTGCCTTATTATAGGTAAATTTACAGGATTAAATATTGATGGATATGCAGGAGGAGCAGTAGCTTTATTTGTACTTTATTCAGGCTATGACACAGCTAAGGGAATATTAAATCCCATACTTGGAGAAGCTCCAAATTATGAGTTTATAAAGGAACTTGAGAATAAAATATTAGAATGTGACGGGATTATGGGTGTTCATGATATTATAGTTCACGATTACGGTCCTGGCAGAACAATGGTAAGCCTTCATGCTGAAATATATAATAATATATCAGTTACAGAGGCACATGAAATTATTGATAAGGCTGAAAATATTATAAAAAAAGAATTAAACTGTGATATATGTATACACATGGACCCTATTGCAACTGATGATAAAAGAATAAATGAGCTTAAAAAGATTACTACAAATGCTGCTTTGGCGATAAATAAGGAACTTGGTATTCATGATTTTAGAGTAGCTGAATGTAATGATGAAATAATGATTACTTTTGATGTATCGGCTCCTTTTAATTTAAAAATGACAGATGATGAAATAAAACTTGGTGTATGCAGCAATATGCAGCAATTAAGTGATAAATTTAATGTTGTAATTGAAGATGTAGACAGAATTTGTCAATAAAATGATTAATAGAAAAAGAAGCTGTAAAAAGTATTTAATACAGCTTCTTTATTTTTATTTGCATATAATACCATTATTTATATATTTTACATAGCTGTTAAAAGTTCTGTCATCAAAGCATGAAAAAATAATTGATATTTCATAATCAGAATTATTTTCTATCCAGTTAATGGCTGAGGAAACGGCAATAACTATTGCCTCCTCTAAAGGGTAGCCGTAAACACCTGTTGAAATAGCAGGAAAAGCGATGGAATGAATATCATTTTTTCTTGCTAAATCAAGAGAATTAATATAGCAATTTGACAAATTGGTTTTATCTGTAATTTTCCCTGAGTAAATAGGACCAACGGTATGAATTATATATTTTGCCTTTAAGTTATATCCCTTTGTAATTTTGGCTTCACCTGTATTACAGCCACCAAGAGTTCTACATTCTTCTAAAAGCTTAGGTCCTGCTGCCCTATGTATGGCACCGTCAACACCACCTCCACCAAGAAGACTTGAATTTGCTGCATTTACAATACAATCACAATCAATTTTTGTAATATCTCCTTTGTCAAGATACAGTTTACCTTTTCTGTTAATATTATCATTAGCTTTAAATATGGATTTAATCATTTCTTTTGTAAGAAGAAAAGATTTATCCCATGGATTAATTATAATACCACAAACCTCATTGGCATTTAAAACAGCATTTAATACTCCTTTAACTTTAGCAGTCATAACCTCTGTTTTTTCACCTTTTGAGGCTTCTTTATCGTTTGTAAAAACAGCATAGCAAAAATCATTATTTTTTAATTTTAACCTTCTCATAGGATTTGGAACTACAAATTTAGATTCTGTATTTATTGCTTTTCTTATAGCCTCCAAAACCCTTATTACATTACCGTCAGTTCTTTCCATATAAAAAATTTTTATAGCATTCTCTATGTTTTTCATATTCATACACCTCTAATTTAATTATATCACAGGCTTATATTTTTGTAAATATTGACCCGACTTTAAATTTGTAGTATTATGGTTTAAAGGAGTTGAGTATAGTGATAGAAATTATAAATGAACTTAAAAAAAATCAAAATTTAAGTGATGCAAATTTAAAAAAATTAATAGATGATAATTCTTATAATGAGTATCTTTATGAGGCTGCAAATAAAGTAAGACTTGAAAATTATGGAGACAGTGTTTATATAAGAGGACTTATTGAATTTACCAATTATTGTAAAAATAATTGCTACTATTGTGGAATAAGAGCAGGTAATAAAAATGCCATAAGATACAGATTAAGTAAGGAAGATATTTTATCCTGCTGCAGAGAAGGGTATAGACTTGGTTTCAGAACTTTTGTACTTCAAGGGGGAGAGGATAATTATTTTACAGATGATATAATTTGTGACATAGTTTCTTCTATTAAAAATGAGTTTTCTGATTGTGCCATAACTTTATCTATAGGAGAAAAATCTTATGAAAGTTATAAAGCTTATTTTAATTCAGGTGCAGACAGATATCTTCTAAGACACGAAACTGCCCAAAATAGTCATTACTCAAAACTTCACCCAAAATCAATGAGCCTTGATAAAAGAAAAGAGTGTTTATATAATTTAAAGGAAATAGGCTATCAGGTTGGTTCAGGTTTTATGGTAGGAAGTCCATATCAGACAACAGATAATTTAATTTCCGATTTAAGGTTTTTACAGGAATTAAAGCCTGATATGATAGGAATAGGTCCATATATAAATCATAAAGATACACCTTTTTGTGATTTTAAAAATGGCACATTGGAGTTAACTTTAAAAATGGTTGCAATTTTAAGACTTATGTTCCCTTATGCCCTTATTCCTTCAACTACGGCACTTGGTACAATTCACCCTAAGGGCAGAGAAATGGGACTTAAAGCCGGAGCAAATGTTGTAATGCCAAATTTATCACCTGTAGCAGTAAGAAAAAAATATTCTTTATATGAAAATAAAATATGTACGGGAGAAGAAGCTGCCCAGTGTATAGGGTGCTTAACTAAGAGAGTAAAAAATGCAGGCTATAATATAGTTACTGACAGAGGAGATGTAAAAAAATAATATATATTATAAATAGGGCGAAGTGTTTTCGCTCTATTTTTTTTGAAATTTTTTCTAAAAAAACTATTGACAATTAAAAAGAATTGGTCTATAATACAAACATAAATCATACTAATCAAATATGAATTAAAGGAAATATAAAATTTGGAGGTAAATATTATGTCAGACATTAAACAAAGTTCATTGGAATTAATCGGTAAAACACCTATTTTACAGCTTAACAACTACTCTAAAAAAGCAGGAATTACAGACACAACTATTCTTGCAAAACTTGAATATCTTAATCCTGCCGGCTCTGTTAAGGATAGAGTAGCTCTTGCTATGATTGAAGATGCAGAGGAAAAGGGTTTACTTAAACCAGGTGCTACTATTATTGAGCCAACTTCAGGTAATACTGGTATTGGTCTTGCATCAGTTGCAGTTGCTAAAGGCTATAGAGCAATTTTAACTTTGCCTGATACAATGAGTGTTGAAAGAAGAAATCTTTTAAAGGCTTATGGTGCAGAGCTTGTATTAACAGAAGGTTCAAAGGGTATGAAGGGAGCTATTGCAAAGGCTGATGAGCTTAATAAGGAAATTGAAGGCTCAGTAATTCTTGGTCAGTTTGTAA
This sequence comes from Lachnospirales bacterium, assembly GCA_051892075.1. Taxonomy (GTDB): domain Bacteria; phylum Bacillota; class Clostridia; order Lachnospirales; family CAG-274; genus HGM11788. The sequence goes on along the minus strand of JBJFFW010000080.1, from coordinate 423 downwards.
ACCCTGCTAACCCTACAGTTCATTATAAAACTACAGGTCCGGAAATTTGGGAGCAGACAGATGGCAAGGTAGATATATTTGTGGCAGGTATTGGTACAGGTGGTACAGTTACAGGTGTAGGTCATTACTTAAAGGAAAAAAATCCTGATGTTAAGATTATTGGTGTAGAGCCAAAGTCAAGTCCCGTTTTAACAGAGGGAAAAGCAGGTGGACATAAAATTCAGGGTATCGGTGCAGGCTTTGTGCCAGATGTTTTAGATACAAAGGTTTATGACGAGATTATTCCTATTGAAAATGATGATTCTTTTGTTGAGGGCAGAGCCTTTGCAGCAAGTGAGGGAATTTTAGTTGGTATTTCATCAGGGGCAGCCTTAAAGGCAGCAAAAATTGTTGCCCAAAGACCGGAAAATAAGGGCAAGGTAA
>JBJFFW010000079.1:0-6071 GCA_051892075.1 Lachnospirales bacterium | reverse complement strand
GTCACCGGCAGTTAAAAACGGATTTTCAATAAGATTACCAATAAGCACATATTGTCCTCCGCCTAAAAGCTTAGGAATAAAGAAACTTGATACAGCAGGTAAAAATACCAGCGTAATTCCACTTACAATTCCGGGAACTGAAAGGGGTAGAGTAACCTTAAAAAAGGCAGTATATTTATTAGCTCCCAAATCGGCGGCAGCCTCAAGAAAACTTTGGTCCATTTTGCTTAAAGAATTATAAATCTGCAAAATCATAAAAGGTATAAAATTATAAACCATACCAAGAACTACTGCAAAGCTTGTTTCAAGCATTTGCAAAGGTTCAAAGCCAAGACTTGTAATTATAATATTAATAATACCGTTTTTATCCATTATACCTCTCCAAGCATAGGTTCTTACAAGCATATTTATCCAAGTTGGAAATGTTACAAGTAAAATCATAAAAACCTGAGATTTAATTTTTAGCTTTGCTATAAAGTAAGCAGCAGGGTAGCCAAGAAGTACACAAATTATGGTAGTAAGAGCAGCTATATAAATAGAGCGAATTAAAACCTCTAAAAATAATTTGTCACTAAAAAATTTCTCAAAATTTTCAAGGGTAAAGGCAATGGTTTTAACACTGTTTCCTTCTTTTGTGAAAGCATAAATAAGAATAAGAAACATTGGTATCAGTATCATAATTACAGACCATAAAATATATGGAAAAACCATGGATTTAAAATTTTTCATCAGTATGAACCCTCCTTTGACATTATGTGAATGTCATCAGGAGTAAATGTAAGACCGACTCTTTCACCATCCTTGTATTCATCTGTTGTATCTATTTTATATTCGTAGCCTGAAGTTCTAAAGGTAATATTATAAACGCCCGGCACAATATTTTCCTGGTCAAAATCGTAATCTACATCGGTAATTGCTATACTTTCATTACCGTCACTTGTCCAAGCCTGTGCATTTGCCCAAGTTTTAAGGTCAGTATCAAGAGCAATACTTTCTTTAATATCATCAGGTGATTTGTAAATATTTACGGCATATATTACTTCGTCTTCTTCTCTGTCTACTACCTTATTTACATCTGCAACAATCATATCAACACTAATAGATGTGCCTTGAGATGTGGAAAAGGTAACAGGATATGAGCCTTTTTCAGCTTTAATATCATAATCTACTTTAGAAATTGACACCAGTTCATCATTTGATATTTTCCAAGCCTGAGCATCAGCTCTTGCTATAATATCTGCCACAGTAAGTTCTTCAATATCAGTAACATCAAGATAAAAATCATTGGCACTTATTGCCTCATCAGAACTTTCGTTTTTCACAGGGTCAAATTCTTTTACAATCATTTTAACTGTTATAGATGTACCAACCCTTGTTTCAACAATGGTTTCATAATGGACACCTTTAAATAAAGCTGATTTTACAGTACCAATAAGCTTTCCCTCTTTTACGGGAACAATATCTATATCCTCAGGTCTAATTACAACATCAACTTCTTCATTTTCCTTAAAGCCAAAATCCACACAGTCAAAAACTTTATCTTCAAATTTGACTTTATAATCTTCAACCATCATTCCGTCTATAATATTGCTTTTTCCTACAAAATCAGCCACATATCTGTTTACAGGTTCGTTGTAAATATCCTTTGGAGAGCCTACCTGAAGTATCTCGCCGCTTCTCATTACAACTATTTTATCAGACATTGTAAGAGCTTCTTCCTGGTCATGAGTTACAAATATAAAGGTAATTCCAACTTCCTGCTGAATTTTCTTTAATTCCTGCTGCATTTCTTTTCTAAGCTTTAAATCCAAAGCACCTAAAGGTTCATCAAGTAAAAGCACCTTAGGTTCATTTACCAAAGCTCTTGCTATTGCAACTCTCTGCTGCTGACCACCTGACATTTCATTTACACTTCTTTTGCCATATTCCTCAAGTCCCACAAGTTTAAGCATACGCATAACTTTCTGTTCAATAATATCCTTAGGCTCTTTTTTAATTTTTAAGCCAAAGGCAATATTATCATAAACATTAAGATGAGGAAAGAGGGCATATTTTTGAAAAACTGTGTTAAGCTCTCTTTTATAGGCAGGAATATTTGTTATATCCTCTCCGTCAAAAAGAATTTTTCCCTCAGTTTGATTGAGAAATCCTCCCAATATTCTAAGCAAGGTAGTTTTACCACAGCCACTTGGACCAAGTAAAGTTACAAATTCATTTTCATAAATATCCAGATTAATTCCTTTAAGAACAATCTGCCCGTCAAATTCCTTGACAATATTTTTAAATTGAATAAGCTTGTTCATTTCAACCTCCCGTTAAACCAGATTTATACACAAAGTGCATTAGGATAATTATACAGATAATTTTTGTAAAATGCAATAAAATTAAGTAAAAAAAATGTTAATATTCCCGTTTAATAAAGAATAAAGTTTTAAAGGGAAATTTTAAGAAAATTAATAAATTCTTCATTAAAATTATACATAATTAATATTGCATAATATGGAGAGATGTGGTATAATAATATTGTTAAAAAAATAACGATTAGGAGGTTATTTAATTATGATGAGATTTACATTACCTAGAGATTTATATTATGGAAAGGGAGCATTAGAACACCTTAAAACTATTAAGGGCAAAAAGGCTATCCTCGTTTTAGGCGGCGGCTCAATGAAGAGATTTGGCTTTGTTGATAAAGTTGTTAGCTACCTTGGTGAAGCTGGTATTGAAGTTAAGCTTTTTGAAGGTGTAGAGCCTGACCCATCTGTTGAAACAGTTATGAAGGGTGCAGAGGCTATGAGAGAATTTGAGCCTGATTTAATTATTGCTATGGGCGGCGGTTCTCCTATTGATGCAGCTAAGGCTATGTGGGTATTCTATGAGTATCCTGACACTACTTTTGAGGCTTTAATTACTCCATTTAGTTTCCCTGAATTAAGACAGAAGGCTAAGTTTGTAGCTATTCCATCTACTTCAGGTACTGCTACAGAAGTTACAGCTTTCTCAGTAATTACTGATTATGCTAAGGGTATTAAATATCCTCTTGCAGATTTTAACATTACTCCTGATGTAGCTATTGTTGACCCAGAGCTTGCTGAAACTATGCCACCAAAGCTTGTAGCTCATACTGGTATGGACGCTTTAACTCATGCTATTGAAGCTTATGTTTCTACTTTAAACAGCCCATTTACTGACCCTCTTGCTTTAAAGGCTATACATATGGTATTTGATTATCTTCCAGATTCATTTAATGGAGATATGGCAGCAAGAGAGCAGATGCACTATGCTCAGTGTTTAGCAGGTCAGGCATTTAGTAATGCTTTACTTGGTATTGTTCACTCACTTGCTCATAAGACTGGTGCAGCATTTAGTACAGGTCATATTCCTCATGGTTGTGCAAATGCTATTTACTTACCTTATGTAATTAAGTACAATGCTAAGGAAGCTGAAGGAAGATATGCTGATATTGCAAGAAGTATTGGTATTACAGGCACTGACAGCGAATGTGTTAAGGCTCTTTGTGATAAGATTGATGAGTACAATGTTAAGCTTAATATTCCAAAGACTCTTAAAGAATTTGGTGTATTAGAAGACGAATTTAAGGAAAAAGTTGATGCTATTGCTGCAAATGCTGTTGCTGATGCTTGTACAGGTTCTAACCCAAGAAGTGTTACTCCTGAACAAATGGCTAAGATTTTAGATTGCATTTACTACGGTAAGGAAATTGACTTTTAATTAATATTATAAAATAGCAAAGGCTTCGGTTTCCCGAAGCCTTTTTATTATGCAATAGGTGAAAAAATATATTTGTTTGCACTTATATATTTTACAATATTTGGCAGTACACCGTCATTATCATATTTCCAAACTCTATCTTTATCTATGGTGTTTCCATGAATAGAGCCTGTATCTATAACAGGATGATAAAATAGGCTTACAGTATAATTATTATTTATACAGGTGCTTAATCTGTTAAGTATTCCTATTAAATCATATTTAGTATGAACATAATCGGCAGGTGTAGGCATAAAATATACCTTTTTTCCGGAGGCAGAAGAATAAGTAAAATGATTTTTAAATTTTTCAGTAGGGTAGGACTGATAAATTATATTAAAATACTTTTCTGCCATTTTAATTTGCTCCATTGTAGCACCATAATGTGGAAATTCAAAAAATTCAACATTAAATCCCAGTCTGTCTGCACAATTAATGGCTTTTTTAATTCTGTTTTCCTGTTCTTCTTTTGAATAAGGTGTATTTTCTCCCCATTCATAACCAACAGCTGAAATGTCATTACCGTATTGATGAGTATATCCATGAAGTCCCAAGTGACCGTTATGTTCAATCATATAATCAAGGGTATATACAAAATATGAATTATACAAATTATAACTTTGTGATATATCATTCCAGTAATTTGCCCTTGGATTTGCATATACAGGAATCCAAGCTATATAATAACTTTGACCTGATTCATAAAGGTATTTTGCAGTATATATTAATTTTTCAAGCATCGCTATATCATAGTTTGGAGTAAGGCTTTTATCAAGTCCGTCTGCCATAATATCTTCTAATCTTATATATGCCTCATTATTTGATTTAGAGGTGCTTTTATAATACTTAACAGCTTTATCGACACTGTTGTATATATTTATGGTGTTGTTAGTTAAATCAATTACAGGCATTTGATTAAAGGGTTCAATAAGTTTATAAATATAAATATATGACTTATTATTGTAATAATACATATCTGTCTTATTGCTTTTTCCTGTTTGGGAAGAAACAAAAATTTCTTTGTTATCCTTAAATAAAATATGACCATTATTTGCAGATTTTATGGATATTTGAAAATCCTTGCAAGCCTTTTCAAAAGGCACATACAATCTGCCGTTACAATATAATATGTCATATTCTTTACTGCCATTATTAAGATAATTAATATTAACAGATGACTTCTCACATTTATAATAAGTATCAGCCATAACAGGCAGACAAAACAAAACCATAAATATAAAAGATATTATAAGAAGTCGTTTCATCTTGCAGACTCCTTTAATATTTTAATTAAATCATCTTCTGTAAACAAATAGTCCTTATTGCAAAAATGGCAGTGTAAAGTTGCCTGTTTATCTTCTTCAAGAATTTTACTTATTTCCTCTTTGCCAATGGAAATTAAAGCTTTTTCAACTCTTTGTCTTGAACAGTTGCAGTAATATTTTACGGGAACTTTATCAAGTATAACAGGATTAAACTCTCCTGCAATATTTTTTAAAATATCCTCAGGGCTCATACCCTTATCAAGTATAGATGCAATATTTCCATATTTTTTAAGGTTTTCCTCAAGTTTAGCGGCAATTTCATCATTTGCATCAGGCATAATTTGAATAATAAGTCCTCCTGCCTGCTTAACCTCACCCTCATCATCAAGACACACACCAAGTCCTACAGCAGATGGAGTCTGTTCTGATTTTGCAAAATAATAAGTTAAATCCTCTGCAATTTCTCCTGACATAATAGGAATTTGACCAACATAAGGCTCTTTAAGTCCCATATCCTTAATTACAGTAATAGTACCAAAGCCAATAGCTGTCTGAACATCATACTGTTTACCGTCATAGAGAGGTATATCAACCTGAGGATTGTTAAGACAAGCTTTAACCTGTGATAAAGAATCAGATGTAGCAGTAATTTTGCCTCCCGGACCATCACCGTTAATCTGAACTGTTACAAGGTCGTCCTTATTTTTAAGCATAGAACCCATCATTGCAACACCGCAAAGAAGTCTGCCAAGGGCAACTGTCATTACAGGTGTAGTGTGGTGTATTTCTTTAGCTTTTTTTACTGTATCTTTTGCTGTTGCAATAAAAATTCTGACAGAGCCATCTCCTGTTGCGGCTCTTAAAATATAATCATTCATATTTCTCTCCCTTTCCTTTTTCTCTTGCTACAAAGAATACTCTTTGACTTTGAGAATTTGGCTTGTTAAATGTAAGTTCATCATAACAGGCTACAAATTCAAGTCCTGCTTTTATTAAAAGCTCCTTGATTTTTTCTATACTATAGCCTTTTTCATA
>JBJFFW010000078.1:0-6163 GCA_051892075.1 Lachnospirales bacterium | reverse complement strand
CTGCTAACAGTTCCTACTGCCAAGCCTGTAGTGGACTTTCACCACCAAGTTACTGTCCATTCAGGGCAAACTAATAAAAAGAGGCTACATTTTATATAACCTCTTTTACATGCCTTAAATTAAAAATAGATGTATAATAAATTTAAAAAGTACTATAAACTTTTATTAATGGATTCTGATAATCTTAATCGTTGTAAACTTTATTGGAGAAAATGCTTTAGAAAACATACGACCCAAGCAGATATTGTAAATTTTTTTATAAATCAAGATGACACATTAAAAATACCTATTACTTATATCAAAACCTGCTTTCAGCTATAAAAAAGAAGAACGGTTTAAAGAACTTATATATTTAGATTTAAGTAATGTTTCTGATTATATGAAAACATCTATAAAAACATTTAAAAAATCTATAATCTACACCGTTGGAATTGTAATTTTTGTCAACCACACCAGTTGACAAAAATCTAAAACCCCATTTCAACTCTTATGAAATGGGGTTTTAGATTTTAAAATCAATGAGATTAATTGCAATGAAACATATTATAAATTTAATATTTAATAACTTCTAAAATAATCTAGCCTTTTATTGCATTTCCACAATATTGACACACTCCACTATTTCCAACTCTTAATCTTGTTGTACCACCACATACATCACAAACTACATTTATAAAGCCTGTAGCTGTATTGTTTGAAAGAATAACACATATTTTGCCTTTCTTCTGTAAAGTACAACCACTCAAATAGCCTTTTTTTAACAACATTTCAATATCTGCTATTATTTTAATGCTTTCTATTCCGGTTTGTTTTGTAAGTTCCTCTATTGTGACAACACCGTCGCTATCACACTCAAATATTAAGTTATAGCGATTAGCTTTATTAATAAGTAATTTTGTTTTAATGCCAATAAGAAGTATTATTATAGAGAATATCAAAAATGCCACATAAATTATAAGACCATTTTTTATTTCTTCATTATACCCTGTTATTGACATTACTACAGATGTTGCAAATAAAAATGTCAAAATACTGCCTATTATAGTAAGTATATTTTTCTTTAATGAAGCCTTAGTTAAAGTCTTTTTTGAAAGATACAAGGCTTTAGAACTGTAATTATTCATTTCAACCACCTAAATATATCTTTTAATTATTTTTATTCCATAAAATATTAGTAAGAAAGATGTAACCAATCCTACAAAAAGTCCACCAATAGTACCTGATACATTATCTTTAATATCTTCCGGCTTAACTACTCCCTTATAAGTTGAAATACCATCAAAATCATTTGATTTAACAAGGGTATCTCCCTTTTGTATTCCAATTATTGTATAAATAAGAGGGTCATCTGACGGAGTAATGCTATAATACATTCTAACTAAACCTTTATAAGCATTTATTTCCTTTTTTACTTCCATAGGCATTGTTTCAGATGGTGAAAGATAATACTTATGCTCCATATCCCCGTCAAAAATATTTAAACCTGCCTCATTTAAATTATCATAATCATAATCCGTAAATTCCTGTGACCTGTCTATAGGCACAAGAAGCTCATTAGAAAGTTTAGAATCTCCAAGAGTAGATGATGCTACAAGTGTAGATGATACAAGGAAGTTAGTATTTATACCGTAATTTCCTTTTTCGCTGTAATCTTTTGAAACAGTATCCCAGTACCATACTGTTTCGCCATCTTCTAGCCTATTTTTGTAAACTTCTACATGTCTTTCTGCAGTTAGTGAAGGGAGATTAATTCCTGTAACATTATCTTTAAGTGGAGTTACCCCTTTAATTTCTCCTGACACCATAACAAGCTTGCCTTCATTTTCAGGAAGAACCTTTCCATCTTCTATATAAATAACATTATCAAGCTGACCATTGATTTTTGGAGGAGTAACAAAGCTTTTTACACTAACTGCCAAAACCAAAGCTCCAAATCCAATCATTACAGCACCTTTTACCTTACCCATAGCACACCTCCTTAATTGCTTACTTTATATTTTTAGCTTGAGTGTTATATTCGTCCAAAATATATTTAGCCTTATCATCTGTTAAACCATTTACTACAGTACCTAAAGAATCAAAAGCTTCTTTAGAACAATGTACAGCCACAACTTTAACGGCTGCTGTTCTTGCAATCCAGTTAAGGTTAGTGTTCTGAACTAAGGTTGTCATAGTCTGTGCTATTTCATCAGGATTAAAATAAGTTGCTTTTTGACGCCACTCAGCAAAATGGTCATCATTTTTATTTGAAAAGCTTGAAACTGCTGTCCACTGTGGAATATCTGGTGATGTTGATGTAGTCTTTAAATAATCCATTGTAGCCTTGTAAGCAGCTTCACTTGTTTTTTCGTGGAAAGGATAATCATACCAAAGACTAACAAGACTCTCTACACCATCACCATGTAAATCCTTATCATCAGGATTTTTAAGCATTGTTGAAATTGGTTCAATTATTCTTTCATCTTCAAGTTTGCCAGCATATCTGTAGGCAGCCTTACGAACTTCAACATCAGAATCACTCATAAGAGCAATCATAGTATCTACTGCACCTTCAAGACTTTTATTCCAAGAGCTTCCTAAAGCCATAGCAGTCTTTTCTCTTACCTTGCTATTTTCATTTTTAGCTGAATTAAGTAAAAATGTACCAATTTCAGCATCTTTTCCACCCTCGTTACCAACTGCACCTAAAGCACAACATATAACATAAGGGTCTGTTTCAGTTTTAAGAACTTCTTTAACTGCTGCAAGATTATCATCATTTACACCAAGCATTGATGAAACACTTGACATAGCATATCCTCTAACCTGAGGAGATTCACTTGCTAAAAGAGTTTTAATATATTCTTCAGCAGGTGGAAATTCTGCACCGTTTTCACGAAGTTTTGAAATAGCTTCTGAGGTAATATTATTCTCAAGTTCCATATCTTCAGTAATATTTACATTTGAATATGTAGAAATAAGCTCTACATATTCATCAAGAGTTACTTTTTGCTGGTCCTTAATATTGCTAAGTAAGTCATCAGCTGTCATAGCTGCATAGTCCTTGCTACCACAGGCTGCAAAGGAAATAGTCATAGAAACTGCTAAAATTAATGCTAAAAATTTTTTCATAAAAATATCCTCCTATTTTTTATCATTCTCATCAAATATATCGCCACATTCAGGGCAAAATCTTGGTGGATTTGTTGGGTCCTCAGGCTCCCAACCACATTTGTCGCACTTATAAAGTGGTGTACCACTTGGTTTTGGACTTCCACAATTTTGGCAAAATCTGCCTTTGTTTACTTCACCACAGCTACAAGTCCAGCCTTCTGCTACAGGCTTCTGTTTACCACAGTTCATACAGAATTTTCCTGTATTACCACTTTGTCCACAGTTACAAGTCCAACCATCATTATTTTGCGTAGTACTTTGTGTTGCCTGATTATTGTTACCCATAGCAAATAAATTTGCTGCATTCATTCCTCCAGCATTTTGTGCCATATTCATTCCAAAAAAGCCACCCATTGCACCCATTCCACCTTGATTTTTAGCAGCATCCTGCATAGCTTGTGCCTGAGAGCCGACCATATGTGCAGCTGCCATTGTAGGGTTTCTAAAGGCTGCATTTCTTTGAATTTCTTTTATCATCTTTTCATCTTCTTCAGATGCTTTTACTGATGATACACCAAAGGCAACAATTTCAATACCTCTTAAATCTCTCCATTTTGAAGATAAAACTTCATTTAAAGTATCACCTATTTCCATTGTATGAGCAGGAAGAGAGCTATATCTTATTCCCATATCGGAAATTTTTGCAAAAGCAGGCTGTAGAGCAGTTAATAATTCTGTTTTAAGCTGACTGTCTATTGACTCACGATAATACATATAATCTACATTTCCACATACATTTGTATAAAACAACATTGGGTTTGTAATCTTATATGAATATTCTCCGTGACACCTTATTGCTATATCCACATCAAGACCAATGTTATAATCAACCACTCTAAATGGTACAGGAGATGGTGTGCCATATTTATTACCAACAATTTCTTTGGTGTTGAAATAATATACTCTTTGGTCCTTTCCTGTATCCCCTCCAAAAGTAAATCTTTTACCTATCTGAGCAAAGCTTTTTTTAATGTTTTCACCAAGATTTCCATAAAAAATACTTGGTTCAGTTCCCACATCGTAAACAAATTCTCCTGGCTCAGCACAAATATCAACTACCTTGCCACTTTCAACAATCATCATACATTGTCCGTCATTTACAGAAATAATTGAGCCATTAGAAATTATATTATCCTCGCCTTTTTTATTTGAGCTTCTTCCTCCTGTTTTCTTTTCACCCTTAGCTACTAATACATCACTGTCCATACTTTCACAATAAAAATATTCTCGCCATTGGTCTGCAAGTACACCACCTACAGCACCAAGTCCTGCTTTTATAAGACCCATATAAAAACTCCTTTCTTATTAATTTTTAATACTCTGTTATATCCCAAATATCATCATTTACTATAAGCTTACCATTTTTATCAATTTGAGGAGAAAAATTGTGTTCATTATTGTCATAAATTGTAATTGAATCATTTGGATTATCTGATAAATTGCATTTAATAGTAAAAGCTTCTCCTGAATACACCGATTTTTTTTCACTTTCGTCGTAATTAGGCACAATATCATTTTTATCACAGTATCTTGGAACTACCAAAAACCAATAATCACCCTCGAAATCAAAATGCTGCATTTCATCTATACTTTCTTTGGTCAAATTTTTAAAAAGTTTATTAATATAATACTCTCTCATTTCTTCCCCTTTTTCTCCCTTACCAAGATAAGCAACAGCCCAATAAGGATAACCATCTATTTCATCAAAGGAAAGACAATTTGCATATTTTGTACGATATAGACTATCATCATAGACCATTCCAGGACCGTCGAGCATTTCTATTCTAGGGAATTCTTCCAATGCTATACGCATATCCGAACACAATATTCTTGAAACTAAAGCTGCTGCCTCACTTCTTTTAACCTCTGAATTAGGATAATAAGCATAATATTCATTACTTCCTACTGCAATACCCTTATTGTAAAGGTCATAAATTTCGTAAGCAAAAGGAGTATTTTCATCTACATCAGGAATAGTATCATAGGGAACATCATTAATGTAATAAGTATTCATATCGCAGTGGGAAAACATATAAGCCATTTCTGCTCTTGTTGCATTTTTTCTCCAGTTAAACTCAAGACCCTCTTCGATAATACCAGTTTCGTGGCAATAATCTACATACACATCATACCAATTATTGCCATAAGGAACAAAACCATGCTCTCCTCCTGTTTGATTATATTGTATGCAAGCAGCTATCTTAGCCGCTTCAGCACAGGTTAGACCTGCATTAGGGTCAAAAATTGTTTCGCTTTTTCCACTAAGTATTGTATAGTCATAGGCTGTAGCCACATAAGGGTAATACCACGCATCAGTTGACACATCAGTAAAAGGTAGTTTAATATCTTCTAAGTATTTACTGCCTTTAAAGCCACAATCACTACAGTAAAACATATTTTCACCAAAAATATCTTTTTCTGTCATACTTTCAGACAATGCTGTGTGCATTTTTGAAATATAAAATAAGCTGTTGCCCTTTGCCTGTGTGATTTTTTCTCTTAAAATATCCTCATTAGCTGTGCAAGGAATTGAAAATTCAACATATCCACATCCCATAAATACTCCGTCACCAAAGGTTATATCATCAGAATTTAATACAACATACTCAAGATTACTACAATTTTTAAATGCGTTATCTTCTACATTTTTAATAGTAGAGGCAATATCCACATAAATAACCTCACTGCTTTCAAAAGCACTTTTTCCTATTTTTTCAATGCCATTATCTATATTTACACTTGAAATTTCTAAGCCAACAAAGGCACCGTCACCAATTTCCTTAATTGTTGTATTATTAATTTTAGAAGGAACATTTACAACTTCCAAGCCATAATAGGCTGATATTACACCATCATAATCATATATAAAGTCCTCTGCCTTTATTTCAGCAAAGGTAGTACAACCTGAAATTAAGACAATGGATATTAAAAGTGACAAAATTTTTTTCATAAAAGTCACGTATAATTAAAATCAACCAGAAAGGGGCTGGTTTTAATTATTTCTCCTTTC